>DASVAI010000188.1:0-15641 GCA_036376445.1 Acidobacteriaceae bacterium | reverse complement strand
GTGTTTGGAGCGCTCGGGTCCTTCCACTTCTCCCAGAGGCCGGCGAAGGCGTAGGGCCGGTTGTCATTGAGAGCGATGGCGAAGGGCTGCCTGGTTTTGGGATCGAGTTTCTGCCATTCATAGAATGCGTCTGCGGGGACGAGACAGCGGCGATATTTGATGGCTTCGCGGAATGCGGGCGTGGTGGTGATGGTCTCGGCCTTGGCGTTAATGGTGCGCAGACCGATGCGCGGGTCCTTCGCCCAGAATGGAATGAGTCCCCAGCGCATGAGGACGACTTCGCGCTCGCCGGTGTGGCGGTTCAGCCGGATGACGGGCTGGAAGGTCTGCGGCGCAATGTTCCAGCCCGGCCCGAAGTCGGCGAGAACGGGGCCGTGCACCGCGAAATGCTCGGCAATCTTTTGCTTGTCGGAGCGACGAACGTAGCGGCCGCACATTTAGAGAAGGGCTCGGCCATCGCCGGCAATTGCATGATATGCAAGAAGAAATGGGACATGTGTCGAGACGGCGTGAGGACGGGATGTCATAACAGATTGCCGGGGTAATTAGGGTCGATTCCGGGACGTGATGCGCTGGGGCGTGACGGAAACGCGGGAATCCTATGCCAGAATACAATGCTGACCGTGAAAGTTTGGGCATCAAGATGGAAGCGCGGCTTGCTGGGGTATGGGCTTTCCATAGCATTCTGGGTGCCGCTGGCCGGACTGCTGGCGTTTCAGCAGTACCGCATTGGCGAGGAAGAGCACCTCAGGGTCTCGCTTGCCGGCGTGCTGCTGCTGGTGGGTGTTCGATTTCTGACGGTTGCTTTGCTGACGCCGCCGATCTTCTGGATTGCTGCGCGGGCGCCGATCAGTGCGGGCAATGCAGTTCGCCGGGTGGTGTATTACCTGGCTGGATTTGTGCCGTTTGTGCTGCTGTTTGCGGTGATTCGCTGGAGTTTGCTGCCGCCGTGGTATCCGGAGACGCAGCAGTGGGGGCATAGGACACTCGATGCGCTGGTGAGCTTGACGTACACCACCTTCGCGGATGAGCTGGTGGTTTACCTGGCGGTCGTGATTGCAGCGCATGCCGCTGTGTACTTCCGGCGACTGCAGCGGCAAGAAGTGGAGCAGGTGGAATTGCGAGAGGCGCTGACACAAAGCGAGCTGCATACGCTGCAGATGCAGATACAGCCGCATTTCCTGTTCAATACATTGAACGGCATCTCCTCGCTTGTGCATAGCGATCCGGGGCAGGCGGAGCAGATGATTCTGAAACTCTCCAGCCTGCTGCGCCGCACACTGCAGCAGGATGGAATGGATCTGGTGCTGCTGTCGGAAGAGCTTCGCCTGGCCGAGGACTACCTGGATATTGAAAGCATGCGGCTGGGTAGCCGGCTGTCAGTGCGATGGAAGATTGCGCCGGAGACGCGCAACGTGCTCGCGCCGCAATTCATGCTGCAACTGCTGATTGAGAACGCCGTGAAGCATGGAGTGGCGAGCGCGCGCGGCCAGGGATGGATCGAGATTTCCGCGAGTCGCACGCGCCATAAGCTGCGTCTTCAGGTAAAGAACAGTGTAGGCGCAGACAAGAACCAGGGCATGGGAGTGGGTCATCAGAACATCCGGACCCGGCTCACCTTGCTCTATGGAACGGACGGGCAACTACTGTTTCATCGCGACGAAAAGGTCGCGACGGCCACGCTTGTGCTACCGGTGCTTCCGAATGAGGAGTCAGAGGAGAAGACGGTTCGTGAGTTAGAGCCGGAAATGAGGTCATAGGTCATGCGCATTCTGATTGTGGATGATGAGCCGCTGGCACGGGAGTCGCTGGTGCGCGTGCTGAGCGAGCGCTCGGATCTGGACGCGGTGGACACGGCGGCGGATGCAGTGGAAGCGCTGAGCCGGATTCGCGACGGCGGATATGACATTTTGCTGCTCGATATCCGCATGCCGGAGATGTCCGGCATGCAACTGGTCGATACGCTGCGCAAGCAGGGCGACCGGATGCCGGCGATTATTTTTGTGACGGCCTTCAACGAGCATGCGGTGGCGGCATTTGAGCACCATGCGACCGACTACATTCTGAAGCCGTTTTCGGCCGAAAGAGTGCACCGCTCGATCGATTATGCGAAGCGCCACTCCGTGGAGGAGCGGGAGCGCAGGCTGGCAGAGATTCTGCCGCACCTGCAGACGATGGCCAAGACGTCGCCGCGCATTGCGATCAAGTCGAAGGGGCGGATCCTCTTCATTGATATTGCGGAGATCGTGGTGGCGGAGGCGGAAGGGAATTACGTTCTGCTGCGGCAGGATTCAGGCTCGCATCTGTTGCGGGAGCAGATTTCCGTGCTGGCCGACCGGCTGGCGCCGCATGGGTTTGTGCGGATTCACCGCTCCGTGCTGGTGAATGCCGCGCATGTGGAGGCGGTGAAGCCGCTGCTGACGGGTGAGTACCTGCTGCGGCTGAAGAACGGCAAGGAATACAACGTGACCCGCACCTACAAGAAGAACCTGAAGCAGTTTGCTACGTTCTGGCTGGGGATGGACGCGATCGCGGGTTGAGAATCGCTATTTGTGCGCCGCCGCCGACTGTGTTGGCTCATCTACCGTGACGATGCGGTCGGCCTTTACGTCAGTGAGTGTCTGGACGGTGCCGCTTGGCCAGTGGATTTCCACTTTGCTGGCGGCTGCATCTTTGCCTAGTCCGAAGTGCGCGCGCTTGTCATTCGAGGAAAGATAGCTGCCAGCAGTCGAGACGGTGCGTATCTGCGTGCCGGCGGTGGTGGTGACGCGAATTTCTGCGCCGACGCCGTCGTGATTGCTGCGATGGCCTACAAGCGAGAGCGTGAGCCAGTGATTGGTGGTGGCGGTTTCGTTGTGGAGGATGTAGGCGGGACCGTCGTTGGTTGTGACGACGGCGTCGATGCGGCCGTCGTTGTCGATATCGCCGACGGCCATACCGCGGCCCACCCATGCCTGCTGAAAGACGGCGCCGGATTTTGCTGAGACATCGACGAATCCTTTGCCGGTGTTGCGGGCGAGTAGCATGGGCTCCTTGTAGCGAAGCTGCGGGAATTGTAATTGTATGGTGTCCAGATCATGACCCTGCGTGATGAGCAGGTCCTTGAGTCCGTCATTATCGTAATCGAGAAAGTGAATGCCCCAGCCGGAATGCAGCAGCGTCATGCCGCCGATGCCGCTCATATAGGTGTCGTAGGTGAAGCTTCCGTCGCCGTTGTTTTTGTAGAGCGCGTATTTCTGGTTGGCGAGGTCGGTGATGACGAGGTCGGGCAGGCCGTCGTTGTTGTAGTCCTGGAAGTCGACGCCCATGCCGGCGAAGGTGCGTCCGTCGCCATCGACGGCGACCTCGGCATCGAGCCCAAGTTCTTCGAAGGTGCCGTTGCCCTTGTTGTGATAGAGGAACTCAAGCATGGAATCGTTGGCGACAACCAGGTCGATCTTGCCGTCGCGGTCGTAGTCGGCGAGGGCGATGCCGAGTCCTTTGCCCGGTTTGTTCAGGCCGAGCTTTGTGGCCTCTTCCGTGAAGTGACCGCTGCCGTCGTTGTGATAGACGAGCGCGCTGATGGGCTGAAAGACATCGGGATGGCAATAGGCGCGATAGCCGGGGCGATGCTCGCCGCAATAGATGTCGTCGAAGTCCCACTTCACGTAGCGGAGGACGACCAGATCAAGCAGGCCGTCGTTATCGAGATCGACCCACGCGGCTGACGTGGACCATCCGCTGCCAGCGGTGCCGGACTTCTCGGTGACATCGGTGAAGGTGCCGTTGCCGTTGTTGTGGTAGAGACGATTGCCGCCATAGGCGGTGACGTAGAGGTCGTCGTAGCCATCGTTATCGTAATCGCCGACGGCGACGCCCATGCCGTAGCCGATGCCTTGCAGGCCGGCTTTTTCGGTGACGTCCTCAAAGGTGCCGTCGGACTTCTGGTGATAGAGGCAGTTCCAATACTCGGGGCCAGTCTTCTGCGGGATCGAGCCCTTCGGTGTGGGATCGCTGAGGGGCGCGCCGTTGACGAAGAAGATGTCGAGCCGGCCGTCGTTGTCGTAGTCGAAGAGTGCGACGCCGGAGCCCATGGTCTCGATGAGGTATTTCTTATCCGTATGGGAGGCGCGTCCCTGGAAGTGAATGCCGGCTTTGGCGGTGATGTCGACGAAGTTGCCGGGCACGAGATTTGGCTGAGCAGGCGCTGGCGATGACTGCGCAGCGGCGGATAGAACAGCGAGGGCCGCGCAGAGGGTGAGGACAGGGACCGACAGGGACATAGACACGGAACCGCAAACTGGAAAGCTAGAACTACGATACGTGAGTCGCGGCTGTTGCGGTACCCGGCATCTATGCGGTGGCCTTGGCGGGCGCGGGCGCGATGGCGAGGAAGTCTTCGGCGAAGCGGCGGGCGTATTCCTCGGTGAGCGCCTCGACGCGCGCAGGATCGGCGGAGCGCACGATGAGCCCGGCGTGGTGGTGCTTCTGCATGCGATGGACGATCTCCGGCGCGTCGTACCGGTCGGTAACGGGTACGGCGTCGCGCGCCAGGCAGAGGACGCTGCCTGCGTAGTCGGTGCCGAGCTTTGGTAGTGCGTATTGCTCGCCGCGCGCGAGGGCAACTTCGATGCGCGCCCACTCCACCCATGGATTGAAGCCGTAGGATTGCTCGATGACATCCGCGATGAAGGCGCCGCCGACGCGGGCCGCAGCTTCAAGGAAGTAGAAGCGGCTGTCGGCGGCGGAGCGGATCCATTCCGTGTGAGTGACGCCATTGGGGAGGCCGAGGGCCTGGATGAGTTTGTCGTGTAGTTCCGGGATTTCGCGCGAGGGCGTGGAGTTGCGGTCGACGCTGCGCGTGGTGAAGACGCCGCCATGATGCATGAGCTGGTAGGGCGGCTTGCCGTACTGATGGACGGGCGCGACGAGTGTGCGGCCCTGCCAGACGACGCCGTCGGCGTGGAAGATGTCGCCGGCGACGAACTGCTCGAGCAGATGATGCGACTGGCGATCGCCGAGCTCGTCGAGCAGCGGCCATAGCTCGTCGGGCGAATGCAGCTTGCGGATGCCGATGGCGGATGCGTCGGTACGCGGCTTTAGCATCCAGGGGGTGGGCGTGTGCTGCATCCAGTGGTGCACGTCGTCATGATGGAAGATGCCGGTGAAGTCGGGGACGAGCAAGCCGGCTTCCCGCGCGCGTACACGCATGGAGAGCTTGTCGCGGAAGAAGCGGGTGGCGGATTCTCCGAGCCCGGGCAGGCGCATGTGCTCGCGCAGGGTGGCGGCGGTTTCCATATCGAACTCATCGAGCGCGACGATGCGGGAGATTTTCCGCGAGCGCGCCAGGTACATGACAGTGTTAACGACCTGCCAGGAGGCCATGTCTTCCGGCATGGTGTGGATTGCTGCGAGAATGTCGCGCGGCCAGTCGGCATTGCGATGCTTTTCCAGCGTGAGGAGCTCGACGCGGCACCCGAGTTGCGCGCACTCGCGCATGAAGGCCTGGCCTTTGACGTACGTGGAGAGGCAAAAGATCAATGGCTGCGACGAATCGTTGTCACTCATAGACATCCTCTTTCGGGCAGAATGCGGCGGACGCGCCGACCCACTCCTGATTGCGATTGTGATCAACGCCCATCATTTTGCCGCGGCCCATGCGGATGAGGCCGATGACCGGCTCGAGCGCACCGCCATCGGGCCAGAGATACATGATGCGGACTTCGGTCTGGGTGAGGCCGTAGGGTGTTTCGATCACAGGCTCGAACTTTACGCGTTGTTGCAGCAGGAAATTGTGCCGCTTGTCGGGCGGGATGGAGTCGAGCTCCGCGTCGGTGGGGCCGAACTGCACACCCTTTCCAGCGAAGGAGTAGAGCGGCTTGAAGACCCACTGCTCGCGATCCTCGGGCAGCAGGTCGCGGCCGCGCCCCTCGTACCAGTCGTTGAGGAAGACTGCCGGGGGCACGGAGGGATGTCGCAGCCAGGGAATGGCGAACTTGCTGATGCGGAAGTACCAGTTGGGATGGCCGGCCCATTCGATGTCGATATCGTCGCGGTAGTCGAAGGGAAGGGCTATGTGCTTGCGCTCGAGCTCGTCGACGATGGCGCGGTTGTAGATGCGCTCGACCGGAATGTCGCGATGGGCGTTGCGATAGAAGAGACGGCGGCCTTCGCGCTTGAGCTTGGCGATATCGACAGTGGGGATGCCGAGGCGGTCTTCGTGGATGTGGAAGTCGGGGAGCGTCTTTTGCTTTTCCGGCTCGATTTCGAGCAGGACGACGTTCTCCGGCGCGTGATTGCCGACGATGACCTTGCGCAGGAGCGCCCAGTAGCTTGCGTCGTCGTGGCCGTTGAGAAATGGGTCGAGGCCAGCGGGCAGATGAAAGTTGCGCACGTAGCTTTCGGCGAGCATCGCCTGGAAGCCGAAGATGGAAGGAAAGGCCTGCAGCTCGACGAGGCGCGGCGAGAGCGCGCCGTCGTCTTCGCGGACGAGGCCAAAGTCGGCGGTCATGAAGTGTGGGTGCGCAGGGCAGCGAGGCACGCGGAAGCGCTCGGGGACGGCTTCTTCGGAGGCGCGCAGAAACTCTGGGTTGGCGAGCAATTGATGAGTGAGCTCGGCGCCGCTGTCGGCGATGCGGCGCATGAGCGAAGCTGGGAAGAAACAGGGCGTTTCGGAGATGCGGAACTCGAGCGGAGCGCGCGCCTGCCGCGCGCAGTCCTGGAGCAGGGCCTGGTAGAGTTCGGGCCGGTAGTCGCGATTGAAAGCCCGCCGCAGCTCTGGCAGCACGCCGCCTCCTCTCAGTCCGATTGAATCAGAAACTGGCCTTCACGCATGATCTGCTCTTCGCCCGCGGGGCTTTCGAGCCAGATGTTGAAGCCGAGCCCGACGACATCGATGTGGGTGGAGGAGGTCCACGGCGCGCCGGTGTGTGTGCCATAAGGATCGCCGAAGGCGATGTGGATGCCGGGAAACTTTTCGTCCTGAAGGATGTTGCCGATTACCTGGCGCACGCCGATGTTGGTGCCGATGGCGAACTCCCCGACGCGATCGGAATTTTCATCGCGGTGCGTGTACTCCCAGAACTCGTCCTGGAGTTGGCTGTTGCTGGATGTGCAGGCGACGATGCGATTCTTCGCGATGGTGATGGTGAGCGGCGATGCGGCGAGCGAGCCGTAGCGCTGGCAGAGGTAGTCGCCGACCACGCCATCGACGACGAAGGTGCCGTTGACCTCTCCCGGGGCGGTGAAGACCTCGCCGCCGGGAAGGTTGCCCCATTTGTCCGCGCTGATGATGCCACTGGTCTTGATCCATTTGTAACCAGGATTGAGCTCTGCACGAATCTCGGTTCCGGCGGGGGTGGTGGCGCGGACTGCCGTGGCTTTGGAAGTGCGCTCGAGGACGCGCTGGCTGAGGCGGTCGACGGCGAGATAGTCGGCCCGCATGCCTTCGAGCATGATCTGCGGCGTGATGTTGACCATGTGGGCGTGGCGCATGCGGCGGCGGTTCACGACATCGGTCATCTGCCGCCGCGAGAGCAGCTCGTTCTGCTGCACCTGCACGGCGAAGATGGAGACCTGGCTGGTCTCCATGTCGGCCAGGACTTCTGCCGGCATGCCGGTGAGGGGCCGTGGCGCGAGCTCTTCCAGGACGAATCCGTTCCATGGGCAGCCGAGGGATTGAAGTTCGCGCGCGATGGAGGCGGCGATCTGGATGGTCGCCTGGTCGGTGATCAGCGTCACCTTTTCCGAGTACTGAATGCGCAGGCAGGTGGCGACGGCGCTGCGGGCGCCGGGAGTAAAGTCGGCGGGGAAGGCGATATCGAGAAGCTGGGTGCGGGTCAGGGTCATGGTTTGCAAATGGATGTTGCAGTGTATCGCGCCGCGGACGGTTCGCAAACCGTTTAGAAGAGGCCGGCGCGCGTCTCCTCCACCATGTAGTCGACCACGGCTTTCAGATCGCCGTTAGTCTCCTTGAACTTGCGGAGCTGGCGCTGTGCACCGGAGCCGTTCTCGAGGATGCAGCGGATGTAGCCGACAGCATCGCGGCTGCCGAAGTCGTCGAGGCAATCGTCGACGAATGCCAGGTACTCGAGGATGAGTTCGCGCTCGTCGACTTCGATCTCTTTGCCGAAGTCGATGAGCTTGCCTTCGAGGCCGTAGCGCACGGCGCGCCACTTATTTTCCATCAGCAGGGCACGGCTGTACGGGCGCCAGTCGCGATTGTCGGCGTGGAGCTTCCACAGCTTGCAGGCGGTGGCCTGGATGAGAGCGGCAATTGCGATGGTTTCTTCCGCGCGCATCGGGATGTCGCAGATGCGGACTTCGATGGTGTTGAAGAAGGGATGCGGGCGGATGTCCCACCAGATCTTCTTCGCGTTGTCCATGCAGTTGGTTTTGATCAGCAGATTGCAGAATTGCTCGAACTCGCCCCAGCTCGCGAAGCTGTCTGGAATATTGGTGCGGGGAAATTTGTCGAAGACCTTGGCGCGATAGCTCTTGAGGCCGGTGTCGTAGCCGCGCCAGAAGGGCGAGTTGGTGGAGAGCGCGAGGATGTGGGGCAGGAAGTAGCGCATCGAATTCATGACGCGGATGGCGGCTTCCTTGTCCTCGATGCCGACGTGCACGTGCAGGCCGAAGATGAGATTCGCGCGCGCGACCTGCTGCAGGTCTTCGACAACGCGAGCATAACGCTCGTCGGGATAGATGTCCTGCGCGTGCCAGTCGGCGAAGGGATGGGTGGCGCCGGCGACCAGCACCAGGTCGTGCTCCTGGGTGATGTGAATCATCTGCCGGCGCAGATCGTAGAGGTCTTCGCGGGCTTCCTTGATGGTGCGGCAGATGCGCGTGCCCACCTCTACGACTGACTGGTGCATTTCCGCTTTGACGCGCTCTTCGAGGCGGCGCTTGCCTTTGGCGAGCAGCTCCGTCTTGATGTGGGAGCGCAGGTCACGGGTGACAGGATCGACGGTCTGGTATTCCTCTTCGATGCCGAGCGTAAAGGATGGGCGCATGTGTGACGCTCCAGATGGTCGTTACGCGGTTGCGGGCCCTGACTTGGTGGATTTGGCAGAGGACTTCTTTGCCGGAGCTTTCTTTGCCGCGGTCTTCTTTGCCGCGGGTTTGGTTATGGGCTGGCCGGAGAGGAACGATGACCAGACGAAGCCGCCGGCGGGCGTGCCGGCATGCTGCTGCGCCTTTTCGACGGCCATTTCGGCGACGGCATCGACGATCCAGCGGAAGTTGGCCTCGCCCACGGAATGGATATCGGCGTCTGGCGCGGGATTCATGAAGTCGATGGCGTATGGGATGCCGTTTTCGACAGCGAACTCAACCGTGTTCAGGTCGTAGCCGAGGGCGCGGCAGAGTGTGAGGGCATCGCGTTCCACGCGCTCGAGCAGCTCGCGCGGATATGCGGGCGGCTCTTTGAGGTAGCGCTCATGGAAGGGACGGCGCGGATCGTAAGGCATGATGTGGACTTTTTTCTGATTGATCACGTAACAGCGGAAGTATTCCTGGAACTTTACGGCGCTCTGCAGCGTCATGCAGAGGTCGCCGGTCTGGTCGTAGGCCTGGAAGAACTGCTCCCAGTTGTGGACGTGGTAGACATCGCGCCAGCCGCCGCCGTCGAAGGGCTTGAGGAAGGCAGGGAAGCCGACGTACTCGAAGATGCCTTTCCAATCGAGCGGGTATTCGAGATTGCGCATGGAGCGGTCGGTGGTGCCGGAGGGGTATTGCTTGTGCGGCAGCAGGACGGTGCGCGGCACGGCGACGCCGAGCTTGCGGGCGAGCGCGTAGTTGAAGAACTTATCGTCGGCCGACCACCAGAACGGATTGTTGATGACGATGGTGCCGGTGAGGGCGGCGTTCTTGAGGAAGCCGCGATAGAAGGGGATGTCGTGGGAGATGCGGTCGACGATCACGGCATAGCCGCTGGGCGCGGCCTCGCGCACGCCGCCGACGTGGAGCGGCTCGGCGGTGATGTCCTTGAGGCCCATGCTGTTGATGCGGTCGACGAGGGCTCCGGGGAAGGTGTTCTCCATGCCGTACAGGACGCCGATTTTTTTCATCTTTGCTCCTTTCGTCGCGGGTTCATCATTGCTCTTCAGTGTGCGCCGGGATCATGCATCACAGGTAAACATTCATCATGCGCTGCCAAGTGGGCCAGTCGTGGCTGTTCCAACTGTCCCAGATGGCGAGCTGATGCTGCACGGCACGGCCGGCCAGCAGAGACGACAAACGCTGGTTCTGCGGGAGACACTGGTCGTCCCAGCCGGTGGCCAGCACATAGGTGTTGTGGCGATAGCGATCCAGGTACCAGGGATCGTCCATGTTCGCGAGATAGTGCGGCGGCATATTGAAGTAGACATCGTCGTCGTAATAGCCGTGCAGGAAGTGGGAGATATCGAATGCGCCGGACATGGAGAGAAACCCGGTGAAGGCGTCGGGATGCTTGAGCGCGATATTGACCGCGTGGTAGCCACCGAAGCTGCAGCCGATCGAGATGAGGTGGTGGTCCGGATTTTTGAGGCGCACGAGCGGCAGCACCTCGGTGAGGATGTACTGCTGGTACTGCATCTGCCGGGCGATACGCCAGCGGGGCGGCACGCGGCGGTTGTACCAGCTTTCGGAGTCGAGGGAGTCGACACAGTAGAGCTGGATTTCGCCGTTGTCGATCTTGTGCCCGATCGAGGCGACCATGCCGCGGTCTTCAAACTCGTGGAAGCGCGCCTGCGAGCTGGGGAAGACGACGGCCGGCACGCCTGCGTGGCCGAAGACCAGCAGCTCCATATCCCTGCCCAGGCGCTCTGAATACCACTTGTGATATTCGCGATTCATGCTCGTGTGGTTGCGCTCCCGATGGACGTTTGCGGCATTGGCCCGGTCACGGCTTTCCTGATAGGTTCTTTCAGAGCACTTACTGTAGCAGAGCCTCGCGCCACTTCAGGGAGACGCGTGTACGAAGCAGAGCAGCTTACTCTTGAGCCACCGGATTTGAAAACGCCCATCCTGCACGCTTCGCTTGCCGGCGCACCGGAAGAGATCAGCTTTGACGAGCCTGTGCTGGTTGGCGGGAGCGAGCGGCTGCGCCTGCACCGGCAATTCGCCTCAGAGCTGCTGGCGGCGCGGCGTGATGTGATTGTGTCACTGCCGCCGGACTATTTCACCGGATCGCGGCGCTATCCGGCGCTGTATCTGCAGGACGGGCAGAATCTGTTTGACGGCTCAACGAGCTTCATCAAGGGCAGCTTCTGGGATGTGCAGACCACCGCGGACCGGCTGATCGGCGAGGGCGCGATCGAGCCGCTGATCGTGGTGGGGATTTACAACACGGGCGTCGAGCGCATGGCGGAGTACACGCCGATGCGGGACCGCAACCTGGGCGGCGGGAAGGGAAGCCTTTACGGGCGGCTGCTGATTGAAGAGTTGAAGCCGTGGGTGGATGGGGAGTATCGCACGCTCGAGGGGCCGGAGCACACAGGCGTGGGCGGCTCGTCGCTGGGCGGGCTGGAGTCGCTTTATATCGGGCTTACGTGGCCGCAGGTCTTCGGGCGACTGGCGGTGCTGTCGCCTTCGGTGTGGTGGGCGCAGGGCGCCATGCTGCAGTATGTGCGCCGCACGCGTCCGGAACCGCGTCCGCGCATTTGGCTGGACATCGGGCTTTCGGAAGGGCCGGCGATGATCAAGCGCTGCGATGAACTGCATCGGCTGCTGGAGCGGCGCGGCTGGCGTGACGGCAAGGAGATGCGCTACACGCGCGTTTCGGGGGGACGACATAACGAGGATGCGTGGGCGAAGCGTGTCGATCCGTTCCTGCGGTTTTTGTTTCCCGCGAAGTGAGATCTTTCGACGACCCGCCTGCGGCGCTTCGCGTGGGGATGCCGATCAAGGAACGTCGGCTAGCATAAGAGCATGGTCAAAGTTTCTGCTCAGGCCCTGCTGTTCGATCTGGACGGTGTGCTTATCAACTCAATTCCCGCGGTGGAGCGCGTCTGGTCGCGCTGGGCTGCGGAGCGCGGCTTAAACGTCGAGGAAGTTCTGCACCGCGCGCATGGCCGCCCGAGCATCGAAACGCTGCGCTATCTCGTGCCCAATGCAGACCATGAGGCGGAGAACCGCCTCGTGGAGGAGGCGGAGATCAACGATGTGGAGGGCATTGTGCCGCTGCCCGGAGTGAAGGCGCTGCTGTCCGCTCTGCCGAGTGATCGCTGGGCAATCGTGACGTCATGCACGCGTTCCCTGGCGGAGGTGCGGATTCGTGCAGCGGGTCTGCCGCGGCCGGGGCTGTTCATTACATCGAACGACATCACGTGCGGTAAGCCGCATCCCGAGCCATACCGGAAGGGGGCAATGGGACTGGGCTTTGCGCCAGAAGAGTGCACCGTCGTGGAAGACGCGCTGGCCGGTATTGAGTCAGGAAAGGCCGCGGGATCGCGCGTGATTGCCTTCACGACGACGACGCCGATTGCCCATCTGGTCGCGGCGAAACCGGATTGGATATTGAAGGACTGCTCGGCAATACAGCTTGACGCGAGCAGCCCGCGGCTGGAGCTTGCGCTGCAAGAAGCGGCGGTCAGCTGTCAGTAGCGGCGGATACTGTTGCGGGGATAGAGCGTGAGCTGAACCGCGATGCTGGTGTTGTTCTGCGCTGACGTTTCACCATTTATGAGGTAAGGCGCCTTCCAGCGCTCGTACTGCACCCATGCGTTGATCTCCGCATCTTTGCCCAGACGCTTCACGGCACTGAAGGCGAAGTCGTTCTGCGTGGTGCCCAGGGGAATAAAGTCTTTTGGAGTTTTCACGTTGCGGTATTGAAACTCCAGCCATTCGTTTCCACTGACGTGATAGGTGAGCCAGGCCTGGCCGCCTTTGGCTTCGCGGCCGATCCAGTCGCCGAAGGTGAAGCCCTTGCTGGTGTAGGCCTGGCGCTGCTCCACTTCCCAATACATGAAGCTGCCGCCGAAACTGCGCGCCGTGGGAGGGTCGGTCGAGACGGCTTCAGTGCGCAGCGACAATTTAGGCGCGTTGGGGAAATGCGAAAGGTACAGGCCGGGCCGTATAGCGGCCCGGCGCGGGGCACTGATGGGGGTCACATCGTCGTGCGATTCGGAGTCGCTGTAGAGCGTAAACCAGTTTCGGACGAATGGCAGGCGATAGGAGAAGTTGAACGCGGAGAAGCGTGCGCCGGGGTCGTCGCGGCCCATCTTCTCCGCCGCCGTGGTGTCGCTGATATCGAAGAAGCCCTTGAGGAAGGTGTGCCAGGTGACGGGCTGGTGTCCCTTGCCGCCGAAGATGATGGTGCGCTCGAAGCCGAACTCGAAGTTGCCGGTGGGCTTGAAGCTGAATCCTTCGGAGTGGGTGTAGACGCCGTTGTACGCGGTGTGCCCCTGCAGGGGGCCATAGAGAAAGTCGTAGCGGATGGGACCAAGAACGCGGGAAACGTAGGGGATGTGCGCGGGCTCCACGCGGTTGATGCGAATGGAGTAGACATCCACTGCGTTGTTGCTGTAGCCCATGCCGCCGCCACGGCCGGTGCCGAACCAGTCATCGGTCTTTCCGATGGAGATTTCATGACTGGCGAAGTTTGCGGCGAGATACGCCTCCTGGATGCGGAAGGTATCGACGCCTTGCAGGGTCTTTCCGTAGGGGATGGTCAAGTTGTCGGAGACGAAGGGGACTTCGTCTTGAAGAGAAAGGTGGTCTGCGACCGAGGCAGAGTAGCCCCATAAGGCGGGGGCGTGCTGATACTCCCCGCGGAAATAGCCTGAGTAGCGGCCGAGGGTGGTGCGGAAGCTTGCACCGGTGATGTTGTTGAATCCTTCGGCGTAGGGACGGCCGTAATCATTCACGATGGTCTGGCCGGCGTGGTAGGGGTCGCGCAGGGGCGGGCCGGCGATGCCGAGCATGCGGGTGTAGACAGACTCGATTTCGGAGTGGCCGCGGTGCGCATCGACAGGGATTTCAAGGTCGGGCGCAAGCTCGCGGCTGAGTGCTTCATAGATATCTTTGGCTTCGTCGCTGTCGCTGTTGTAGATCCGGCCGGCGGATGCGTCGAGCATGTGGGCGACCGCCGTGCGGGTATAGGGGCGCATGCCCAGGAAGACCGTATCGATGAAGCCGAGCGAATAGAGCCGCAAGATTTCCGGATACATCCAGCTATCGAGCGGGATGTAAGTGGAGCCCAGGCTGCCGGAGTAGCGCATGGGCTTTGCCGGCATGGTTTGGGTGAATTGCACCGGCTGTTCCTGCTGGGGCGGGGTCTGCTTCTGCTGGGGCAGGGTCTGCTGCTGGGGCGAGGCCTCGGGAGCGGCGGGCGGGTTGCCCGGGGCTGTGGCAGGATTGGTCTGTCCGGCGGGCGTGTCCGGCTGTGCGGGCGGAACATTCTGCGCCGCCACGGAAAGGGAAGAAAGCAGGGCAATGGCGAGGAGATATGGGAGGCGGCGGATGGAATGCATGCGTTGCCCGCATTGTCTCGTACTCATGGCGTAAAGCAATAGCCCCCGGCTCTTCCAAGGAAACTGGACGACCCTGAGTGCGAGGCCGCCGGAAACCGAATTGGCAGGTTTCGCCGTCTAAAAGCAGGATTCAGAAAGTCGGGGATTGTCATCGAATCCATAGCAGGGAAGCGAGGTGGAATGGGGCGAGGGGCTGAGGTTGGACGCAGACTGCGGTATGCGGGGCGTTTGCTCTGGCGATCGGCCGTGACGCCGATGCTGGGCACGCATGGTCGTCCGCGGATCACGGCTCCCGAGGAGCTGGGAATTACGTTCATTGGACACTCCTCATTCCTGGTGCAGGCCGCGGGGCAGAACCTGCTGTTCGACCCGGTCTTCTCCACCTGGCTGATACTGTTGCGGCGCCAGCGGCGGCCCGGAGTGCGGGTGAAGGATCTGCCACCGATTGACATGGTGCTGCTGTCGCATGCGCACATGGACCACCTGGACCGCCGTTCGCTGCGGAAGGTGGTGCGCGCCACGCGCAAGCGAACGGGCCGTCCGCCGAGGGTGATCGTTCCCAACGATGTTGGCGACATCGTTCACGGTCTCGGCTTTGCCGACGTGATCGAGCTGCGCTGGTGGGAGAACTACAGAGCAGGCCGCCTGACGATTACGCATACGCCGGCCAAGCACTGGGGGACGCGCTGGATCATGGACGGCCATCGGGGCTATGGCGGCTACTTCGTCGAAGGCGGGGCGCGGCGGCTCTACTACTCGGGCGACACGGCGTACTTTGGCGGTTTCCATGAGATCGGGAATCGCTTACGGCCGGAGGTGGCGCTGCTGCCGATCGGCGCCTACACGCCGGAGAGCTATCGCGCTGTTCACACCAGCCCTGAGGATGCCCTGCGCGCCTTTGCGGACCTGGGCGCGGACCGGATGGTTCCCATGCATTATGGGACGTTCTGGTTGTCTGAGGAGCCGATGGACGAGCCGCTGCCACGGCTGCTGGCGTCTGCCGACAGGCTGGGGCTTGGAGAATGTATCGCGGTGGTGCGGGAAGGCGAGACGCGTAGCTTTGGCAGCGTTATCGAGCCGTGTGAGGATGCAACGACTGCTTCGGCGCGATGAGCGGAGCGGCGGCTACTGGTTGCCTTCGCCTGCGGACTTGCCCTTGCGCGGCGCGCGCGCCAAGTCGCCATCCTTGTCTATGAAGTAGAGAAAGCC
>DASVAI010000182.1:0-13092 GCA_036376445.1 Acidobacteriaceae bacterium | reverse complement strand
GGAGCGAGCCGCGGGCTTGGCCAGCACTTTGCGCGCGCGCTGGCGCGGGCTGGCGCGGACCTGATCCTGACCAGCCGCAAGGCGGAGGACCTGAAGCCGTTCGCGGCGGAAATGGAGTCGCTGGGCCGGCGCGTGTTGCCGATGGCGCTCGACGTGCGCGATCAGACGAGCATCCGCGCGATGGCGGAGCGGGTGAATGCGGAGTTTCCGCAGGTGCACATCCTGGTGAATAACGCGGGCTGCAATGTCCGGAAACCTGCACTGGACGTGACCTGGGATGACTGGAACCTGGTGCTGGATACGAACCTGCGCGGGACGTTTTTTGTGGCGCAGGCGATTGCGCGCGGCATGGTGCGGCATCGCTATGGGCGGATCATCAACATCGGATCGGTGACCAGCGTATTTGGCTATGCGGGGCTTGCGCCGTATGGAGCGAGTCGCGGCGGCGTGCGGCAGCTTACGATGAGCCTGGCGGATGACTGGGGTCCGCACGGCATTACGGTGAACTGCCTTGCGCCGGGATGGTTTCGCACAGCGCAGAACCAGGTGCTCTATGAAAACAAGGAATGGGTGGACTACCTGGTGGATCGCATTCCGGTGAAGCGCCCGGGTGATGTCCATGACCTGGATGGCGCGATTGTGTTTCTTGCTTCGGAATCGAGCCGCTACATCACTGGGCAGACGCTGCTGGTGGATGGCGGCATCTCGACGGGCGCGATGCGCGCCATGATTTCTCAATCCGGTAAAGGGGGCCAATGATGAAGGTATATTTGCGCACTCTAGTCGCTTTATTTGTGACAGCAGGTGTTCCGTTTTCCGTGCAGGCGCAGAATGCTGCTCAGGGCAAGCTGCGTGTGTACTTCATCGACGTGGAAGGCGGTCAGTCGACGCTGTTTGTGACGCCCGCAGGGAAGTCGCTGTTGATTGATACGGGGTGGCCGGACAACAACTTTCGCGATGCGGATCGGATTGCTGCCGCGGCGAAGAGCGCGGGGCTCAGCCGGATTGATAACGTGCTGATCACGCATTACCACGACGATCACGTTGGCGGAGTGCCGCAGCTTGTGCAGCGGATGCCGGTGGGGACGTTTTTCGTCCATGGACCGAATCGCGAACATGAAGCCGTGACGGAGCGCGGGTATGCGGCGTTCCAGAAGGTGCTTGCCGAGACGAAGGCGAAGGAGATTGTTGCGAAACCGGGAGAGCGCCTGCCGATTGAAGGGATGGATGTGACGGTGATCAGCGCGGACGGCAAGCTGATCGACAAGCCGCTGCCGGGTGCGGGGGAGGCGAACCAGTACTGCAAGCAGACGGAGGTGCGTCCGCCGGACACAACGGAGAACGGGCGCTCACTGGGTGTGCTCATCCGATTTGGCGAGCTGAAGATACTGGACCTGGGCGACCTGACATGGGACAAGGAACGCGAGCTGATGTGTCCGACGAATCGGCTGGGCAAGGTGGACATACTGGTGGTGTCGCATCATGGCTGGTATCAGAGCTCGAGCCCCGCGCTGGTGGATGCGATTCATCCGACGGTGCCGATTATGGACAACGGGGCGAAGAAGGGCGGGTCGATTCCGGTGCTCGACACGGTGCGTCATGCGCCAGGAATAGACGCACTGTGGCAATTACATTATTCGGATGAAGGTGGCGCGGCGCACAACACGGCTGCCGAGTACATTGCGAATCTCGATGGGCCCGATGCCGGGCATGATATCGAGGTGACCGCGAGCCGCAATGGCAGCTTTACGGTCCGCAACGGACGGACTGGTGCGGAGAAGCATTACGCAGGAGGGAAGTGATGCCGGATGGGCTCGATGCGGCGCAGAAGGAAGAGATAGCCGGCGATGCCGATCAGAAGATAGCCCGCTGAGATCCAGAAGGTAATTGCATAGGCATGTGTCGCGCGGACGATGTATCCGGTGAGGATCTGCGCGGCGATGCCTGAGACCTGGCAGACGAAATTGACGATGCCGCCGACTCGTCCAACGCTGGCGCGAGGCACGATCAGCGCGGGGATAGACCAGCCGACGGGCGCCGCTGCTGAGAGGCCGCCGATGGAAATGCTGATCCAGGTGAGCGCCTGAACGGGGCTGTGAGCATGCGCCGCGCCGAGAATGCCGAGGCCGCAGGCGGTGCCGGCGACGAGCACGACTTTTCGCACGAGCGGGGCATTCCAGCCGCGGGAGACCAGCGCATCCACGAGCATGCCGCCGAGAAAGAGATCCGTCGCGGTGGCGATCAACCAGGGCACGCCGGTGTAGAGGAAGGAAGCGAGCAGATTGATGTGCAGCGCGCTGGAGAGATAGCTCGGCAGCCAGGCGAGGAGCAGGTAGAAAACATAGTTGTAGGCGCCGAAGCCGAGCGATAGGCCGATGACCTTGGGCTCGCGCAGGAGCGTACCGAGGGAGAACGCGGGGCCTTCGGCGGCGGGCGCCTCGTTGGACGTGTGCTGCGCGATTATCTGGCGCTCTGCGTCGGTGAGCTCGGTATCTTCTTCCGGCTCGCGATAGACGGCCCAGAAGATGAGCAGATAGAGAAGGCTGATCGCGCCAGTCGCGGCGAAGCTCCACCGCCAGCCGACGCGTAACAGAAGAAGGCCGAGCAGCGGGACGCCGATAGCGGAGGCGAATTTTGCGGCCGCGTCGGTGAGCGACGTGGCGAAGCTGCGTTCGTTCTGCGGGAACCACTCGCCGATGGCCTTTGCGTTGGCGGGGAAGGTTGGAGCTTCGCCTATGCCGAGCAGAAGGCGCGCGCTGAAGAACCCGGTGAGATTGGGCGTGATGGCGGCGGCGAAGGAAGCCATGCTCCAAATGAAAATTCCGAGGCGCTGCACGCGACGCACGCCGAAGCGGTCGAGTACGACGCCCACGGGAATCTGACAGAGAGCGTAGCTCCAGTTGTAGGCGGCGGAGAGGTATCCGAAGACGACGTCGGAGATGCCGAAGGTGGTATACAGCGCGGCGTGCGAGACGGAGAGGTTGACGCGGTCAAAGTAGTTGACGAGCACGGCGAGGCCGAGCAGCCACCCGATGCGCCAGCGGCGGCGCGGCGCGCGCTCAGCGATTGCCGGCAATGCGGCTGACCCTGCGCGCGATGTTCATCGTGCTAATGCGCACCCTTCAGATATTTGTCGAACCACGCGACCATGCGGGTGATCTCGTCGACCTGGTCTTCGCGTTTCATAAAGCCGTGGCCCTCCTGCGGGTAGTAAACGGCGTCTACGGTGCGGCCTTGCTTCTTGAGGAGGTCCACGACCTGCGCGGCTTCTTCGCGCGGCACGCGGATGTCGCGGTCACCCTGCAGCACGAGCAGCGGTGCGCGCTCGTTGTGCAAATACTGAATGGGCGAGGCCGCCTCGTATTTCGCGCGGTCCTTTACCGGATCGCCCAGCAACGATTTTTCGTATTCCTGGAGGAGCGGGTCGGAATGCTGCAGCATGGTGTACCAGTCGATGATGCCATACTCTTCAACGGCGGCCGCCCATAGATCGGGTGCTTTGCCGATGGCCATCAGCGTCATAAAACCGCCATAGGAGCCACCGGTGATGCCGATTTTCTTCGGATCGATGTAGCCCGTCGATTCCATGAACTTCACGCCGTAGATCTCATCCTGGAGGTCGCCGCCTCCGAGGTCCTGATAGTTCGCGCGCTCAAATGCGACACCATAGCCGGTGGAGCCGCGCACATTGGGGGCAATCACCGTGTAGCCGCGCGAGACCAGCGCGATGATGCGCGGAGAGAAGCTGTCCACTACCTGGCCGGTGGGCCCGCCGTGCGGCAGCACGATGAGCGGATTTGTGCCATCGCGCTTCAGGTTGAACGGCATTGCCAGGAACGCGGAGATGATCTTGCCGTCGAAGCTGGCGTAGTGAATCAGTTGCGACTTGGGCAAGACAGCATCGCGCAGCGCAGCGCTTTCTACATGCGTGATCTGCGCGGGATCGCCGCTTGCGCCGAGCACGTAGAAGTTCGGGGCATGCGTGGAGTCCTGGTGAACGAAGAGAAACCGTCCATCCGGCGCGAATGGCGAAGGGTTGCCGATTTCAGAGTTCAAGCCTTCGGGAATTGCACGAGGAAGCTCCTGCTTCGACTTGACGCTGGTGAAGTGAATCGATGTGCGGCCGTCCGCGTTGAGCGACCAGGTGACCATGTCACCGGCGGGAGAATAGCTGCCAGGCTCGGCTTCCCATTGTGTGTCTGTGATCCATTCCTTCTTGAGGGACGCGAGGTCCAGCAAAGCGATGTTGCCATAACCGCCCTTCTCGTTGGAGCCGATCAGGAGTGTCTTGCCGTCCGGCGACACTGCGGAGGCCGCAATGAGCAGCTTTCCCTGATGAGGCGTAAGCTCGCGTGCGGCGCCAGTGGCTACGTCGACGCTCCACGCGCTGATGTCTTCGTGCAGGTCGCCGCGGTTTGCATAGATCGTTTTTCCGTCGGGACTCCAATCGACGAGAGTCCATGAACGAGTGGGGTCCTTTTCCTGCGTGAGCAGGCGAACTTTATGAGTGGCCCAATCCATAACGGCGAGATTGATGGATGGCGCCTGCTTCTCCTTGTGCTGAAAGGCAAGCCATTTGCCGTCGGGAGAAAAGTGTGGATTCGTTTCGGTAATGGCGGGCGTTTGCGTCAGGTTTTCGGGCGAGCCTCCTGAAGCTGGAAGTGCGTAGAGGTCGTAGATCTCGTCGCCGCCGATGTCCTGCTGATAGACAACGCTGTTGCCGCCTTTTGACCACACACCGCTGAACTGCCCATCGTCGGAGTGGAGAAGCTGATGCGGGCCTGTTCCGTCAGCGTTCATCAGCCACAGGTTGAAGCGTCCGGAGCTGTTGCCGGTGTAGAGAATCTGCTTGCCGTCCGGAGACCATGCCGCGTCAGCGAGGCGCACCGTGCTGAGCAACTCTGGGATGCTGACGGGAGTGCCGGCTGTACCTGCGGGAGCGGTGACGCTCTTCGGGTTGGCGATAGTGCGGTTCGCAGGTCCAGGGGTCGCTGCATGCAGCAGAAGCGCGGCGTTGGCAACGAGGCATAGGATGGCGGTGCCTGAAAGGGTGGACATGGCTTTGCCTCCGAATCGTCCGTGAAGGGGCGAGGGAAGTGTACATGTCCGCTGATTTTCCTGATGCGTCTAGAGCGTCAGCAGAATCTTGCCAAGATGCGTGCTGGACTCCATGAGGTTGTGCGCTTCTGCCGCTTCAGCCAAGGAGAACCGGGCATGCACGGTGGGGCGGATTGCCCCTTTCGCGACGGCGGGCCACAGCTTCGCTTCCACGCCTTCGCGGAGCAGGCTTTTTTCTTCCGGACGGCGCGCGCGCAGCGTGGAGCCGGTGACAACCAAGCGCTTGCGCATGACTTCGCGCAAGTCCAGCTTTACTTCCGCGCCTTGCGTGGTGGCGATGTGGATGAGGCGGCCGCGCTGCGCGAGCAACTCGATGTGCTTGCCGAAATAGTCGCCGCCCACCATGTCCAGGATCACCTGGATGCCTTTGCCTTCTGACCAGGCCCAGGCCGCGGCCACCCAGTTCTCGGTTTTGTAATTCCATGCAGCTTCTGCGCCGAGTTCGCGGCAGTATGCGCATTTCTCGGCGGAGCCTGCGGTGGTGACGACGCGCGCTCCGATGCTTCGCGCGGCCTGAATGGCGAAGGAGCCGATGCCGCTGGAGCCGCCCTGGATCAGGAGCGATTCCCGTGTACGCAGCGGCTGCGTGTCGAAGAACAGGTTGGCCCAGACGGTGAATGCGGCTTCCGGCAGAGAGGCGGCGTCTTCGAGCGAGACACCTTCGGGTATGCGAAGCACCTGTCCCTGCGGCACCACGCAGTACTCGGCGTAGCCGCCTCCGGCTAGCAGCGCGCATACCGCGTCGCCTTGCTTCCAGCGCGCGATATTCGCGCCGAGGGCGGCAACGTGGCCGCTGACTTCCATGCCCAGGATGTCTGTAATACCCGCCGGTGGCGGATAGTGCCCCTTGCGCTGCACGATGTCCGCACGATTGACGCCGGCGGCCGTCACTTTGATGAGCACTTCCCCCGCCCGGGGGACGGGACGCGCGACTTCTGCCACCTGCATGACGCCGTCTTTTACCACGATGGCGCGCATGCGCTGCTCTCGAACATTCATCTGGTCAACCTGTCGCCAGCCTTCGCAGTTTCCAACTCAGTGGAGCGTAGCCGAAATGGATTGAAGGAAGTGTGCTGGTCAAAGGTATCGACATGCTCCGATCGCTTCAACCAGTAGACCACTAGATACGTTAACGGTGTGGCCAGCACTTCGTACGCTACTTTAGCGACATAAGAGGACATAATAATGTTCGCCTTTGCGGACCAGGGAGCATCGTAGAACGCGATCAGAATGACGATGATGGTATCCACAGCCTGGCCGGTCAGTGTAGAGCCGATCGTGCGAGTCCACAATTTGGAGCCGCGGGTGAGCAGCTTCAGCTTTGCCATGGTATAGGAATTGGTGAACTCGCCAGCCCAGTATGCGACGAGGCTGGCGATGGCAAAGCGAGGGACCAGTCCGAAGACGATGGCGAAGGCCTGCTGGTTGTGCCAGTCGGGTGCGGGAGGAAGAGCGACGGCGATTTCGCCGAACACGGACAGTAGCCCCATGGCGAGAAAACCCATCCAGATGGCGCGCCGTGAGGCCGCGTATCCGTAGACCTCGGTGAAAACGTCTCCGAAGATATAGGTGATGGGGAAGAGCAGCTCCGCGCCGCTCAGTTTGAACGGGCCAACCTGAGCGCCGCTCAGTTTGAACGGGCCAACCTGGCACATCTTCGGCCCGACGAGATTTGAGATCACCAGAACGACGACGAAGACGATCGTCAACGTGTCGAGGTAATGGAATTTGCGCATGTGATTGGGTTATAGCATTTGCGATGTGTTTGCTCCGGCACCTGAGGATTGCTGCTGTCCGCAGAATCGGGCCGCTGTTAGGTAGATGAAATGCAGCACTGGAGAGAGGGGCACGACTGTTTTTGACACCACCCGCCCCCCTTGGTAGCCTCAATTACAGTCTTACCAGGGAGTCGCGCTGCCGCCCGGCAGCATTTCGCGAACCCGTAGCGTCCCCGTCGTCCAGTGGCCCAGGACATCGCCCTTTCACGGCGGTAACACGGGTTCGAATCCCGTCGGGGACGCCAAACATTCTAAACCACTTACAGTGCAAATCCAGCCGAACTGCTACGATGTCGGGACTTCCACGGGACCAACTTGCCGCGTCACAGGTTGTGCCTTTGTGCGGCCGCGCTTAGCTTTCGGCCTTGGGCTTCTTGTGGCACTTGCAGATGCAGGCGCATGTACCGAACTCCAGCTTCCCTAGGGAATCGTAACTTTCGGTTTGCCTGTGATCCTTCGGCAACCAAGAGAGCGCCTTCTAATGGATCGGAAAAACATCTCGATGAGGGAGTTGGCGATTTAGCACTCACCGAGATCGGACACGGGCTCAGGAGCAGTTGCCGGGCCGGTTTGCGAGAGGACTGTCGTTGAATCGTTCGGAACCCCAAGTTAGCCTGAACCCCGACGCCCTTGCTTCAGTTGCAAACCAAGGAGACACAAAGTGATCACGCGCGCCGCGAAGCTGTTACTCCTTGCGGGAGTCGCTTTGTTCTACTCGTTCGTCGTGTTCAACAATCTGACTGATTTCAACTCGAATTACCAGCTTGTACGCCACGTCCTCATGATGGACACAACCTTTGCCGGGAACCATGGAATGTGGCGGCCCCCTCACGTCACCAGCTGCCGACGATTCGTTTTACATCGCCATTATGTGTGGGAGATCGTGACGGCAATTTTGCTGTGGTTGGGCTTCGTGGCGCTATCACGCCATCCGGCGTCCGGCCCTAGACTTTGAAGCGGCCAAGCGAATACCCGTAATCGCGCTGACATTATCGCTCCTCATGTTGCTGGTGGCGTTCATCTCAGTTGTTGGTGGGGAATGGTTCCTCATGTGGCAGTCGCACACTTGGAACGGCGAGGAAACCGCCTTTCGCGATTTCACAATCGTTGGAATCGTGCTGCTTGTTTTCATGTTTCCGGAACGGGATTTGCAGCCGTAGAGGTCAACAAACGGATGCGAGCTGCAATGTCCGACGGCCGCCAAACCGCTATTACTGATTTTCGGTTATGAACGAGAAATCGGCACGGTCCGGCGAGTTTCCGCAGCAGGAATTGCAAGTGTTGAGCGAGTTGGCCTGTTAGCTGCCGGTTGTCAGCTCTTATCCATGTGCGATCTGGCAGTCTGCAAATCGTCGGACGGGTTTTCTCGGCAATAAAACGAAACCCCGCGGGGGATGAGCCGATGTCCATAGGCCTGTCGTTCCAGATCGTCGCGGAAATCGGGATGCGCGAGTGAGATGATGGCCTTAGCACGCTCCGCCACGCATTTTCCCTTTAAATTGACCATGCCGAACTCGGTAACCACATACATCACGTCCGAGCGCGGCGTTGTCACGATGTTGCCGGGCGTAAGGGTAAACACGATACGGCTGCGGCGTTCACCTCGCTTTTCGTACGTTGACGAAAGGCAGAGGAACGACTTGCCCCCTTTGGACGCATACGCGCCGCGCACGAATTGCAGCTGCCCCCCCGTGCCGCTGATATGTCGATACCCGTCGGATTCCGAAGCCGCCTGGCCCTGCAAATCGATCTGCGTGGTGTTATTGATGGAGAAGACCTTATCGTTTTGCATGATGATGTGCGGCGAATTCGTGTAGTCCACCTGGTGGCAGTACAAGTGCGGGTTGCGGTTGGTTGTGGCGTAAAGGGCGAGCGAGCCCAGCGCAAACGTATAAACCACCTTGCCTGGATCCAGTGTCTTTCGTGACCCCGTGACCCGCCCTGAACGGTAGAGCAGTCCGAGACCATCGGTCAGCATCTCTGTATGGATTCCCAGGTCTTTGACTCCGCTATTCATCAACAACGCACAGACGGCATTAGGCATACCGCCGATGCCGATCTGAAGGCAGGAACCGTCTTCGACTTCAGCCGCAATCCGCGCTGCAACTGTGCGGTCGATCTCGCTCGGCTCCGGATTAGGGAGTTCCGCGCACGGCTGATGATCGCCCTCAATGATGAAATCGACCTCGCTGATGTGCACACCGTTCTCTTTGCCGAACACGTACGGCATCTCACGGTTGATCTCGACCATGACCAGGTGCGCACGTTCAATGATGGCCCGCTGCCAGAAATTCGTCGGGCCAAAGTTGAAGTACCCTCCCTCGTCCATGGGACAAGTCTTAAGGATGACGATATCGACGGGATCGAGGAAGCGCCGGTAGTAATCCGGCACTTCTCCGAGATTTAGCGGCGTGTAGTTACAACGTCCGGCATCGTGCTTTCTACGTTCGTAGGTCGAGAAATGCCAACTGAACAGATGGAAATGCTCGCCTTCCGGATCTTCTTCGATCACCGCGCGCGGACGAGTCGAGAGGCAGGTGCGAATCTTGACGTTCTCCAACTCGTCTTTTCGCGCAGCCAGCGCCTTGTCGAAAACATCGGGTTCGCAAAGCGTCGCGCCATAGTCTAGCCACATGCCAGATTTAACAAAGCTGACAGCCCGATCTGCGGAGATCGTTTCAGCACGCATGGGCGACTTTACAGCGGTATGGGCGGTCCCAAAAGAGTCTATAACGTAATACCTCGGGCGCTGGGAGGGCAATTCTTTTGATAACCGCCCGTATCGCCATGAATTCCGGGATGTCGCCAACCCTTCCGTAACCCCAAAATCGGGTTAGTTAACTCGTCCAGAACGCCGAGTTCCTCAGAATCTTGGTCAGTGAATTGGGAGATTTGAAGCTCCTCAAAGCGGGCTAACCGAAAAGCCGTGGAAGGCCGTTTCGTTTGTCGGATGCTGCGACCGATTACCAGCGCATTTGGCGCATCCGCTCAAGGATGATCGCACTGTAGTGATTCACGCGCTCGGGCCGTCGCTTCAGAGGAGCCGGCAGAATCGCAGCGAGCCGGGCCGACTGCTCCCGGCCAAGATTCCGGGCCGAGGTTCGGTAGTAGAAGCGGCCCGCCGACTCAGCTCCGTAAATCCCTGGACCCCATTCGACGACGTTGAGGTAGAGCTCCAGTATGCGTCGCTTGCCAAGGACAATTTCGGCCGCCGGCACCAGTGTGAACTCCACACCCTTGCGGAGGATTGAGCGGCCCGTTCCGAAGAACAGGTTCTTTACCAGCTGTTGCGTGAGGGTGGAGCCTCCGCGAAGGCGGCCGCCTCCCATATCGTCTTCGGCGGCCAGTTGAATCGCATGCCAGTCGAAACCATGGTGCTGGTAGAAGTGCGCGTCCTCTGCGGCGATGACAGCGTGCGGGAGATCGGGCGCTATTTGACCAAGCGGTACGAATCTGTAGCGTTTGTGATATGGCGTGTGTTGAATCCAGCCCTGCATGCGGCGCTGGATCTGCACCGCGGTTGTTGGAGGGTCGACCCATCGGAGGGCTACAAGCATCAACGCGGCAAGCGACCAAAGAAGCGCTGCACCGAGGCCAAACCATCGAACAAAGAAGCCGAGAGACGCCTTTCGACGTGAGCTCTTGGGGGTGTGGTTGCTCATCGATGGGGGCAGCCGGGCCAGCAGTATGGCCGCCGCATCCCTTCCATAAGCTCCGAGCACACCCTTTCGACATGCTGCCGCCTTGTCTCATCTTTCTTGACAGAGAGGGTACAGCAGATCCATTCATTGCGTGCGAGCGGCGTTATGTCTTCCCATTCCGCCCGTGCCTGCGCGTCGGATGCGAGCGCCGTCCGAAGACCAGCCGGAAGATCATGAACCACTCCTCCAGAGATTCGAACGCTTGTCATAGGTTTACCTGGCTTGATATTCGCCCTCGCGCACGACCTGCTAAAGATCAAGCATCTGACGCGAGAGTACAACTCGGATTCCGGGACTATCGTCAGCAACCCGGAAGTAATCCATTTGTAACAGCAGCACCTTGACTCTCGATGTGCTCTAGCGCAACCGCAGCAGATTCCTACGACCGGGCACTAGTGTGATCCGAGCGGTGCCCTGCCCCCGACGGCGGAAGACAGAGTGAAGTCTGCAAGCTGCTCCGCCGTGGGGCCGAGGTAGGGTACGCCTAGGAGCGCTTCAGAACGGCCCGAGCGTCTCTGCCGAAACTTCCGAATTGCCGACAACTCGCAAAATACTTCCCTCAACGTATGCTGCAACGTGTAGCGATGTCGGTTCGGCTGACAATTGACTCGCTCAGCGGTCAGGTGTAACCTTCCGGGCGGTTCGGCTCAAAAACGGAAATTCAGGTTCAGACAGGAGTCGTCGATGCCAGATACTAAAGCAAAGGTCCTTGTGGTGTTTTACTCTCGTGACGGCTCCGTTGAAGCCCTTGCGAAGGCCGCCGCGGAAGGAGCGCGTGAGGCCGGGGCCGAAGTCCGGCTCCGTCGGGTTCCCGATATTGTTCCTCGGGAAGTAATGGCGAAAGTTCCCGGCTGGGAGGATCGCAGCAAGAGGATGGTCGCTGAGTATGGGACCCCGACTCCTAACGACGCAGAGTGGGCAGATGGAATCTTATTTGGCACCCCGACGCGTTTTGGTAATTCTTCGGCGGAGTTGAAGGCATTCATCGACAGCCTGGGCGGTCTGTGGTTTCAAGGCAAGCTAAACGGCAAGGCTGCGGGTGCCCTTACTTCCACAGGTGGACCGCACGGCGGAAACGAGTCGACGGTGATCTCTCTATACCTCCCAATGGCGCACCTCGGATTCATTATCGTGCCCACCGGCTACACTCACGAAAAGCTTCTTCAGGGACACGGGACTCCATATGGAGCGTCATCGGTTTCCGGCCAGAACAGTGCCCCGCCAACCGCTGACGAGCTTGAAGTCGCGAAGCATCAGGGTGCACGCCTGACGCAGGTGGCTGCAGCTTTGAAGGCCGGACAGTAGTCACGCCGAGGCCGAGCCAGGCAAAGGGTTCCCGGCCTATTTGTTCGCCGCCGCCCGCATTCCGGCCAGTGCGGACACGCCGTCCCGGCGACGTCTCACTCGCGCAGGCGCAGCAGGTTTCTCCGACCGGGCAGTAGCGCGATCTGCGTGGTGCCATGGCCCCAAACCCGAAAGGCGTGATCGAAGTCCCCAAGCTGCTGCGGAGTCGCGCCCAGATAGGCCAGTAGTCGGCGCAGAGTGGCACCACTTGCGATCGGAATGAACGGGCTAAGAGACGTGCGCCCGTCGGCTGCCGTGGCCTGGACGCGCAGCTCATTGCGCTGGATGAAATTGACCATGATCTCGCGCGGGGCGAGCGCTTCCCGGGGCACATTCCTGACGCGGCTTTGCGGGTTTTGCCTTTCGCACGCGGCGCAGATGACGCGATCGCTGAAGTACCGGAAGGCAGATCCCGACGTCAGCGCTCCGCATGCCTCGCAATCGAGTGCCGGCTGGACGGCCGCTTGCTGGCGTGCCTTGCGCTCCCATTCTTCTCGCCGCGGCATCGATCCCATGCGCGGAGCTTAACGCCAAGCCATTAAGTGGAAAAACGACCACAAGGAATGGCGCCCATTGCACTGAAGATGGGCAGAACAGCGGGAAGGAATCGCCGTAGAACCGTCGCATCCCATGTGCGTCAAGCGAGTAGCATATCACGAACGAACCGTACGCGATTGTAAGCGCCACACTCCAGCCTATCGAAATATTGTGCGCCGCCTGGACGAATTATTCGCCAAATAGCACAAAAGTCGCTATTGATTCCGGTGGAAATCTGGAGGGGACTTGGTTACGAAAATGCCCTACGTGAGAACAGTCGTGGTTGATGATGTGGACGACTTCCGTCATTTGCGGTGTTCAAGCTTACAAGAACAGACTCGCTGCGAAGTTGTTGGTGAAGCTTCAGACGGATTGCAGGCTGTCCAGCAAGCCGAAGAACTCCATCCGGATCTCATTCTACTTGACCTCGGGCTGCCTACGCTGAACGGTATGGATGCGGCTCGCCGAATTCGTAAAGTTTCGCCCAATTCCAAGATACTCTTCGTCACTCAGAATTCCTCTCCACAGATTGCCCAAGGGGCACTTCGACTGGGCGCGTGCGGCTACCTACTAAAATCCGATGTGACAGACCTTCCGCGCGCTGTCGAGACGGT
>DASVAI010000180.1:0-5154 GCA_036376445.1 Acidobacteriaceae bacterium | reverse complement strand
TGCTGTATCCATCTCGTCGCGGATCGCGCGGACCAGCTCCTGCTGGGTCATGGCGCGGTCCAGGCCGCGGAGGGAGCCTTCGACTTCGCGGAGGTAGCGGATTTTCTCGCCCAGTTTCATATTGCAATCCGCGATAACAATATCGCAAATTGCGATAGGAGCTCACAATCTTTGGTAATATGGACCTGTTGACCAACTTGACCAAATGCTTTAGGATGCTGGTATGTCAAGGACTCTGAATATCTACGAAGCCAAGACGCACCTGTCCGCGCTGGTGGAAGAGGCGTCCAGGGGAGAAGAGATTGTGATTGCCAAGGCGGGCAAGCCGATGGCGAAACTGGTGCCGCTGGAGCCAAAGCTCCGGACGCCGCGGAAGTTCGGGCAGAACGTGATGAAGATCGCGTATATCGCCCCGGACTTCGACGCGCCGCTCCCGGACGACATCATGGAGGACTTCTACGGTCCCATTGAGCCGAAATGATGGCGGGATATACGCCATCTTTTCTGATCGATACTCACGTGCTTATCTGGTTGGATCAGAAGCCGGAGCGTCTTTCGGATCACGTTCTTGGAGTGCTGCGCGACCCGGAGCACATCGTATATTGCAGCGCGGCGTCTTTGTGGGAGATCGCGATCAAGCAGAATCTGGGGAAACTGGAGGTGGGGGGACCATTGCCGGAGATGCTGGAGCGGTATGGATTTCAGGAGCTGCCGGTGACCGCTCAGGATGCCGAGGTGACGCGCGCTCTTGCACCGCATCATCGCGACCCATTTGACCGGATGCTGATCGCGCAGGCCATAGCGAAGAATCTGGTGCTGGTCAGCGGAGATCGACAGATGCTGGCGTATGAGATTGCAATTCTGAGCTGCTGATCGTTACCGCAATGGCACGCCATCCAGTTTCGTAAGCCGCCCTATCGGATAGAGGCCGAGCTTCGGATCGGCCCAGGGCGAGCGGTCATAGAAGAACTCGAGGCGCGCGCGTGGGCTCGCGGCGAACTTCGGATCGTTGTCGATCCGCTCTTCGAATTCGGTCTTCAGCTTCGGGTCCTTCTCCATCATGTCGCGCGCCAGTTTCTCCAGCACATAGGCCTCGCCGTATTCCTTCTGCTCGAATATCGGATCGAAGGCATTCCACGCCATCGCGGAATCAGGTGCCTCGGGCTCGAGCCACGCCATGGCGACATGGGAGAGCCGCTGATTCAGTTCGACGATGGCGGATCCCGCGGGGAATGTCATCGTTACTGTGACGAGTGTGCAGTGCGGCGGCTCGCCGGGATGTCCTTTGCTGCCTTCTGCGCCGAACATCGGATGATGGCCCTCGAAGGGTGGCTGCTGCCAGTTGCCGCCGGCGCAGCGGTAGGTTTCGACTGGTGCGGTCCACGATGCCGTGGTGCGGTGCATGACGACGTGGTGCGAGGCGAGCACGTCAATGACGTGCGTCCACTGCGGTGGAATGATGTAGGCGGTGGGCGGCACGGCGGAAACGGCGATCTTCGTTCCGGTCTGCTGTGGGAGCGTCACGTTCCAGGGCTCGTGCGAATACTGAATCCATGTGGTGCCGGATACAGCGCTCAGTTCCCGGGTGTATTTGTAACCGCGAAAGAGAAAGGGAGTGGTCTCTCCCGACCACGCGAGTTTGAGCGGCCATGCGACGTTGCCAAGGGGATGCGCGCCGAGCTGCTCGGCTTCGCGATCGGCGGCAGCGTTCAGCGCAATCAGCTTGTCGGCATCGCGATTGATCACCCGGAGCAGCGCCTGCAACAGCTCGTAGTTGCCGGTGACGCGGGTCTTGTAGTCCTTGAGCATGTGCATTTCGACCAGCATGGCGGGCCGGTTCTCCAGGTTGACGTAGCTGGTGGAGAAGCGAGGGACGAACGCGTCAAAGCCCAGGCCCTTGGATGGATCGCTCTCATCGACGAGCGCAATATACGTAGGCGAGGCGAGATGGCCCGAGGCATCGACCTGATGCTCGAGATTGGGTATCACGCTGTCGGCGAGCCACTGCCCGGTCTCGGCGTGGAGCGTGGGGAAGTGCTCGATGGTGAAGGTGACGTCGTACTGAAAATCGGCGCCGTCGGTGACGTGGTCGTCGACGAAGAAATCGGGAAGCCATCGGTCGAACATGGCGAGGAAAGCGCGAGTCTCCGGCGCGTCGGCCTTCATGTAATCGCGATTCAGGTTGAGGTTGGAAGCATTCCCGCGCCAGCCCATCTCGGCGGGGCCGTTCTGGTTGATGCGATTAAAAGGGGAGCGGCGCTCGTGGCCATCGGCGTTGTAGATGGGGATGAAGACGAAGACCGCGCGGTCGAGCAGTGCCGCCTGCTGGCCGGTGATGACCATGTCGCGGAGCAGCGCGAGGCAGCTATCCTTGCCGTCCATCTCGCCGGCATGGATGGCATTCTGCACCAGCAGGATGGGGCGCTTCGCAGCGTGCAGCTTGTCGGGATCGAAGACGCCATCCTTCGACGCGATGACGATATCGAGATCGCGGCCCTCGCCGGATTTGCCGAAGGGCTCGATGCGGACCTGCTGCGGACGAGCCGCCGCGATGCGGCGGAGATAAGCCATTGTGGTCGCGTAGTCCGGGGATGTGCGGTAGTTGGACTGCTCGGCGGGCGTGGCCCAGTCGCCGGATTGCGGTGCAGTTTGAGCGAAGAGTGCAGGAGTCAGGACAGCGAGAGCTGCAAAGAGCGGCGCGAGCATGGCTCAAGAGTAGCAAGGCAGAAACGCAGCCAGTGGCAAGTCTGCAAGCCAGCGAATCAGCGGCCCAACTTCCTCAAAGGCCAGTGTGGCGAAGGGTAGGTCGGGTGATCTGGCGGTGTGGTTCGAGTTTTCCGCCTATACTGGACGCCCCCTACATCCTCTCAAGCAGGTGCGTACGAATGCTGAAGCAGATCGTCTTGTGTCTGGCCGTGTGCCTGTGTGCGGCAGGCGCTCATGCTCAGGTCTACGCGACGCTCGTGCTGGTGCACGGGCAGGTCTGGACGGAGAATCCGGCGCAGCCGGAAGCGGAGGCTATTGCGGTTTCTGGCAATCGCATCCTGCGTGTGGGCCCGTCAGAGGAGGTGCTGCGGCTTGCCGGTCCCGCGACGCGAGTGATCGATCTGCATGGACGGCGGGTTGTACCCGGCTTCAACGATGCGCATGTCCACTTTGTCGATGGAGGACAGGGGCTGGCGGGCGTGCAGCTTCGCGACGCATCTTCGCAGCAGGAGTTCCGCGACCGCATTGCCCGCTTCGCGCAGTCGCAGCCTGCGGGCAGGTGGATCGTCGACGGGTGGTGGGACCACGAGCGTTGGACGCCTGCCGTGCTGCCCGCGCACCAACTCATTGATGACGTGACACAGAAGAATCCGGTATTCATCCAGCGGCTGGACGGCCACATGGCACTCGCGAATGGGCTGGCCATGAAGCTCGCGGGCGTGGATCGCAACACGAAGGATGTGCCCGGCGGCCTGATTGTGCGCGATGCCGAGGGCAATCCGACCGGCATTTTCAAGGACTCCGCGATGGCGCTGATCGGGCGTGTGATTCCTCCGCTTACGCCGAGCGAAACGGAGGCGGCGATCCTGGCGGCGCAGCGCGAAGCTGCGCGGAACGGCGTGACCAGCGTGCAGGAGATGGCGGGCACGAGCGAGGACACGTCCGGGCCGGACCATCTTCGCGCGCTACAGGCGCTGGAGCGCGAAGGCGAGCTGAATGTCCGCGTCTCAGTCAATCTGCGGCTGCTCGACTGGAAGAACCTGGCGGGCAGCGGCATTCAGGCGGGATTCAATGATGGTTTTGTCCAGGCGGGCGGCCTGAAGGCATTCGCGGACGGCGGTCTTGGCGCCTCGACCGCATGGCTCTTCGCGCCTTTTAACGACGCACCGAATACGAGCGGGCTGGCCAGCGATGAGCTACAGCATCCTGAGCAGATGTATGCGGATATGAAAGGCGCGGACGAGGCTGGACTGCAGATCGCGATTCATGCCATCGGCGATCGGGCAAACCGCGCGATCCTCGATATGTATCAGCGGCTGGAAAAGGAGAATGGCCCGCGCGACCGGCGCTTGCGCATCGAACATGCGCAGCACCTGACACCGGAGGATATTCCGCGCTTTGCGGCGCTGCATGTGATCGCCTCCATGCAGCCGTATCACGCGATTGACGACGGACGCTGGGCGGAGAAGCGGCTGGGACCGGAGCGTATCCACTATTCGTACGCGATACGGTCCGTGCTGGACTCTGGCGCAACGCTGGCCTTTGGCTCGGACTGGCCGGTTGCGCCGCTGGAGCCGTTGATGGGCATCTACGCCGCGGTGACCCGTAGAACGCTGGATGGCAAGAACCCGAACGGCTGGATTCCTGAGCAGAAGATTACGGTGGCGCAGGCCGTCCATGGCTACACGGTCGGTTCGGCCTACGCGCAGTTTGACGAGAAGGAGAAGGGATCGATTGAACCCGGCAAGCTCGCAGATATGGCGGTGCTCTCGCGAGACATCTTCCACATCGATCCGATCCAGATTCAGGACACGCGCGTGGATCTGACGATTTTCGATGGCAGAGTTATCTATGATGCGGCTGCTGCATCGCAGCAGTAACGGGGCGCCGGGAGCGTGCTTTAGTCGCCCGCTGCGGTCGCGGGGTCTGGCACGGCTGCAATGGTGCGCGGCGCTGTTACCAATGTCGCGCGAATTCGTCTAGGGCCGAAGGTTTCACGAATGCGGCGCGAGAGCGGCGCCATCTCCTCCCGGAAGGCAATCGCGGACAGCGAGATGCATACCGTGAGGCAATCGGCAGGGAAAGGCGCATCATCCGCCGCCGCGGATGCGAGGAACGCAGATGCCAGGCGAATGGATATGAGCGCCACGGCACAGAACAGCAGCGGCCACCTGCGTCTGCTCAGTGAAAACAGGAGAACACATGACCCGGCGCTGAGCCCGATGCCTGCGCAACAGGCCCAGGTTACAGGATCTTGGTGGAAAGCCATGGCATCCCAGATGGTGACGGCAACGATCAGGGAAAGCGTGAAGAGGATCCCCAGCGTCAGTTCACGGCGGTCGGATGATCGCGAGACGGAATCAGTGCCACGAAACCGGGCTGTGAGGGATCGCATTTCCGGAATGTAACGGATCGGCCATTAAGTAACTATCACCGATCCGTTCTCCC
>DASVAI010000179.1:0-5934 GCA_036376445.1 Acidobacteriaceae bacterium | reverse complement strand
CCAGCCATGCGCGTAGTAGATGAGCTTCTGCAGCTTCATCGGATCGATGGTGATGTTGCGCTCGCGGCCCAGCTCGAGCAGGCGATTGGCAACAGCGCGGGGGTCAAAGGGCATGAGTGCGGTCCCTCTCTACGCAGTTGTTGACAAGTATATAGAGGCCGGTGGTTGCCGCGTCGGCGAGGCGGCCCTTATCGCGTGCTGCCGCCTTGTGGGCTGGTGTCGAGGTCGCGACGGGCAAAGATGAGATAGTCCCCCACGGGTGCGTGGTGGAGGATCTTCTGCAGAAATGGCGACGGATGATAGGCCGCGGGGGCATAGTGGGTGCGGCGCAGTAGCTTGTAGTGCTGCTGGAACCAGCTCTGCTGGTCTGGTGTAAGCGTGTAGTCCTCGGCTGTGCGGTACTCGTCGAAACTTGCGGGCTGGACGATGTAGTCCGGCTGTGCGTCCGATACATAGTCGAACCACCAGCTATCCGGGTTGCGCTCCATGAAGCCGACGATCCGCGGGGAGACAACGGCGGTTTCGTCATCGGCGCTCAATCCGGACAAGTAAGGAATGATACCGGCGGGTTCGAGGAAGAGCGTTCCGCGCCCGTGGCTGATCGAGGCGAGATATCGGCCAATGTCACCGCGATAGTGGTAGTCCCGGGTCGACGCCGCCAGCGCGTTCGTCCATTGCAGAAAGATGAGCGCGATCCAGACGATGGCGAGCAAGGCCGCGCCGGCGATACGGAAAGTGCCTGTCATAAGCAGGCGAATCAGCACCACGATTGCCACCGTGGCAGCAATCCAGTTTGCGGGATAGAGATACCGCGAGACGAGCACGCCATTATAGGCATAGGCGAGCGGGACGAGGACCGTGGCGATGGCGAGCGTGCCGAGCACAATGCGCTCGCGACGTCCGCGCCAGAGATGGAACGCGAGCGCAAACGCAGCGATGGCAAACAGAAGGAAGACCGGGCTCAGCCGGATGAGGTAGTAGCTGTCGGAAGTGGGCACCAGAAAAGATCGATCAAAGAAGAGATCGCTGATGCGGTCGATGATGGAGGAAAGATCGTGGCCGGGATGGTAGGCGATCTCCGTGGCGCGTATCGAGGTGGGAAGAAGATGCCCGCTGGTGATGCGGCTGGCTGAGAGGAAGAGTCCGCAGCCGCCGGCGAGCGCGGCAACACCCCCGAAGGCGGCGCGGCGATCGAGTAGGAACATGGCGATGCAGAACAGGAGCGCGTAGGCAATCGCGTCCGGGCGCACCAGGGGCAGAAGGAGTATTCCGGCGGCGAACAGGATGGAGTGACCGGGCCGGGCGAGCGCGAAGATGCAGATGCCGAGCACGAGCGCGAGCAGCGGCGCCTCTGTGCCGCTGTAGCTCATGACAAGCGCGATGGGCCAGCAGGCCGTCAGCAGCCATGCGGTGCGCTGCTGTGCAAGGTCGGTGCAGAGTGCACGCGTGATGAACCAGCAGCCAGCAGCAATGCACACGATGCCGAAGATCTGCTCGCCCACAACGACAACTCGCGGCGACAGCAGATCGATGGCGGCAACGAACAGCGGATGGAGAAGACTGGCGGTGCCTGGGAAGTGCTGATGCAGATTGAAGGAGAAGTCGCCCTGCTCTGCAAGATGGCGTGCAGAGCGCAGCGTGATATACGCATCTTCCTGCAGGGCGTGGAGCAGCAGGAAGGGTATGCGAACCAGGATGATGACGGCCACGATCAGCCATGTGGCCCATGCCTCGAAGGGACGGGCGGGGCGCTCTTCTTCGAGCAAGCCGGACTGCGGCGGGAGAGAGCTGGAGGCCGGCGGCTGGATGACAGAAGGCGAGCTCATGCAGATGAAGGGAACCACTCTCCTCAATCGAAGCGCTCTGTGAGGCCCGGGGGGATCAGTCTGAGTATAGAGGAGAGCAGCCCACGTTGTTATGCCGGGCCCGGCAGTTTGTGCTGCTGCTCGTGCTCCGCTTTCAGCTCACGCAATAGATCTTCGATCTGATCTTCGCGCTCAATGGCGGCGAATCGCTCTTCGAGCTCGGCTTCGGCCAAATTTGTGCCTGACTCGGCGACGAGAAGCGCCTGCTGTGCGCGGCCCGCGGCGGCCGCCTGATCGATTCGACCACGGACGCGCGCCATGGTCGCCGAAGGAGCAGGACCGTTGCCGTTGATCTTCTGGCTGGCGCGTGCCCGGCGATGCTCAATGGCGAGGAGCTCGCAGCGCGACTGCGTCTCCTGCAGGCGCTGCTGCAAGCGGCCGAGCGCGGTGCGCAGCGTGTCGGTTTCGGCGCGCTGATCACCGAGCTGTTGCGCGAAGCTCGCGGCCATCTGCTGATGGCTGATCTGCTGGCGCAGCGCAGCGCGGGCCAGATCATCCTGCCGGCGGCTTACGGCAAGCGCCGCCTTGCGTTGCCAGTTGCCCGCGGCTTCTTCGTGCTCGGCCTGTTTCTTTTCGAGCAGGTGCTGATCGGCAAGCGCGATAGCAACCTGCGTCTTTACCTGGAGGAGTTGGTTTTCCATATCGAGGATGAGCTGGCGCAGCATCTTCTGCGGATCTTCGGCGCGGTCGATCAGGTCGTTCAGGTTGGCGCGAAGCAGAGTTGCAACTCGTTCGAGCAATGCCATGACGGGACTCCTTTGAACTTCGTTGCGGGGAAGCGGATGGCTCCGGCAGATACTGGAGCCATCCGCTTCGCGTTAGCTGCTTACCGATGTGGCGCCATTGGGACGGGCGCGCATGCTCTTTACGTTGGTCATCAGCTCATGCATGTCCATGCCGGAGAGCGCTTCGAAGAGCGCGGGTACCTGCGCCGCGATCTTCGTCATGTCGCCGGTGATCTTGTTTGCGCCGACAGAGCCGTCGCCGCCAGTGGAGACAATGGTGATCTTGTCCACTTTGCTGAGCGGCTCGGACATGGCGCGGACAACGTCCGGCATGCTGGCGATCAGGCGATCGACGACGGCAGCCTGTGTCCACTCCTGGTAGGCCTCCGCCTTCACGTTCATCGCCTTGGCTTCGGCTTCGCCTTTCTGGAAGATGACGGCGGCTTCGGCTTCGCCCTGCGCGCGGATCGACGAGGCACGCCCTTCGGCCTCGATCATGAGGCGCGATTTCTCGGCCTGGGCCAGGTTCTCGACGCGCTGACGCTCGATCTCGGACTGCTTGAGGATGGTCGCGATCAGCTCCTTCTCGTGGCGCAAAATCTCGGCTTCCTGCACCTTGACCTGCTGCTCCTTCTCGATCTGCTGCACCTTCACCTGCTCGGCGATCACGCTCTGCTGCATGATGTTGGTCTGGATCTCGTAAGCCTTGTCGGCCTGCGCCTCCTGCTTGCGGCTCTGTTCGGTGTACTGAGCCTTCTGGATGTCGAGATCGCGCTGCGCCTGGGCCTGCTTGGCGAGTGATTGCGTCTCGGCGATCACTCGCTCCTGATCGGCGGCGGCCTTGGCGACGGCGGCTTCGCGAAGAGCGATCGCGCGCTTGATTGCTGTGTCGCGCTCCGCCTCGGCGGCGGCAACATCGGCGTCGCGCTTGATGCGCACGATGTCCGGCCGGCCCATGTTGGTGATGTATTCGTTCTTGTCGCGGACTTCCTTGATGGTGAACGAGATCACCTCGAGACCCATCTTGCTCATGTCTTCGGCGCAGGTGGCGCGCATGCGCTCGCCGACCATCTCCGGCTCTTTCACGATCTGCTCAACCGTGAGCTGGCCGATGATGCCGCGCAGATGGCCTTCCATGACGAGGCGGATCAGGCCTTCACGCTGCGCCGGTGCTTTGGTGAGGAACTGCTCTGCCGCGGTGAGGATGGACTCGCGATCGGAACGGACCTTGATCTGCGCGACGGCTTCGACGGTGACGGCGACGCCCTGTTTTGTGTAGAGGTCCTGCTGCGGTGCGACATCGAAGGACATCAGCTCCAGCGAGAGCTGACGCCAGCTCTCCACCATGGGGAAGATCACAGCGCCCGAGCCCTTGATGATACGTGGCCCGCGGAAGCCATAGACGATGATGGCCTCGTTAGGTCCGGCTTTGCGAAACATTTTGGCGATGCTCGTCATGATGATGAGCAGGGCGACAACTCCCAATCCAATGAAGACAGCGACAATATTCGGCATAAACGATCCTTGCGTCAGCACAAAAGGTGAGGCCAGCCGTACTGCGTGCTGCCTGTGCCGTCCCTGGCTGTGGGCGGCGCGGCGGCGGAGCTTTCGCTCCGGATAGTGAAGAACTCGATGTGCTAGCCCGGTGGAGGGCCCTCCAGCTCAGTCCACGGGCGCACGTAGGCGATGCCGCGGTCATAGCGCAGCACGACGACTTCGGTGTCGCGCGCGATGCCGGCACCTGCATCGCTGCGGGCGGCGGCTGCGCGCCGCGCGCCTCCCTGCGAATAGCAGATCTCGCCAATGCCGCCTTCGCGAATCGAGCTGGAGACGCGGGCCAGCATGCCGGTAATCTCCGTGTCTTCCGCGGTGAGCTCGCGCTCACGGGGCAGGAGCACGCGAACGAGAAACCAGAAGATGATGGCGCCGCCCGTCAGGCCACTGACGAGAGCGATGCCGAAGACGCCCAGGCCAAGGACTCCGGTAAAGCGGCAGAGTAGATAGCCCACGCCGCCGAACCAACAGAGAAAGGCCATGAGTGTGAAGCCATTCAGCGGCGAAACGCTGTTGTTTCCGCCCGGCGCGTGCGTGTGCAGGTGTCCGGCGTGGCCATGTCCCAGGTGAAAGTGCCCGCCGTGCATATGGCCGATATGGAAATGGCCCAAGCCTCCGAAAAACGTAAGCACGGCAAGCACTAATCCCACACCGAAGCAGACGAGATACCAATCCTGTGCATGCATGGGTCATCTCCTCTCTTTCGTTTTCAAGCTGCCTTCGCGCGCGCCGCGGCTGCCATTGTGGGCAGCGCTACGTTTGCTGGCGCCGTTCTTCGCTGCATGGTTCTTCTGCCGCGCCGCGAGCTCGGGACGTAGAACTTCGAGCAGACGATCTGCCAGCGAGGGGGTCTCGAGGATGGCGGCGAGCAGCAGCAGGCAGCGGCGCGTGTCGTTGTGCTGGGCCGCGGCCAAGAGTGCGCGACGCAGTTCGGGATCGCGGCGGAATCGCTCTGCTCCGGCGATCAGCCAGAGGTCGAGCTTGTCTTCGTTGGCGCGCGTGTGCAGCGTGCGTGCCTCGGAGAGCAGCTCCGCGTGATAGCCCTCGGGGTCATCGACCAGGTAGCCAGGATGCACCTTGAAGAACTTCGCCAGCAGCAGGCGGGTGGTGTTGGTCAGGTGCGGGCGCGCGCCGCTTTCGATCTGCGAGAGATAGGACTGGCTCACTGCTGTATCCATCTCGTCGCGGATCGCGCGGACCAGCTCCTGCTGGGTCATGGCGCGGTCCAGGCCGCGGAGGGAGCCTTCGACTTCGCGGAGGTAGCGGATTTTCTCGCCCAGCTTCATATTGCAATCCGCGATAACAATATCGCAAATTGCGATAGGAGCTCACAATCTTTGGTAATATGGACGTGTTGACCAACTTGACCAAATACTTTAGGATGCTGGTATGTCAAGGACCCTGAATATCTACGAAGCCAAGACGCACCTGTCCGCGCTAGTGGAAGAGGCGTCCAGGGGAGAAGAGATTGTGATTGCCAAGGCGGGCAAGCCGATGGCGAAGCTGGTGCCGCTGGAGCCAAGGCTGCGGGAGCCGCGGAAGTTCGGGCAGAACGTCATGAAGATCGCCTACATCGCGCCGGACTTCGATGCGCCGCTGCCGGAGGAGATCCTCAACGACTTCTACGGTCCCATTGAGCCGAAATGATGGCGGGATATACGCCATCTTTTCTGATCGATACTCACGTTCTTATCTGGCTGGACCAGAAACCGGAGCGCCTTTCGGATCACGTCGTCGGAGTGCTGCGCGATCCGGAGCACATCGTATATTGCAGCGCGGCATCTTTGTGG
>DASVAI010000164.1:0-8824 GCA_036376445.1 Acidobacteriaceae bacterium | reverse complement strand
GGCCTTTGCTTCTTCGACGACTCGGACATAAATATCGCTGACGAGATTCGTTTCTTCGCTCCTCAATGCGATCACATCGCAACCGTCCAGCCTTCCGAAGAGGCCCGTCTCCATCGTGACCCGCGCGCCGAATACAGCCACGCGCCGTAGTCTTCTACGCGCAGCCTCCGCTGCAATCGCGTCCAGAAGCCCGACCAAGGCCACGGGAGTCATGGCGGCCAGTTCCGCAACGCAGATTTGCGGAGAGAACGCCGGAATGGTCGCCAGCTCGGCGCCTCCGTCAGCCAGCCGCTGAAGCAGCCCGGTGAGATATTCCGCCAGCTCCGCAGCTTTGCGCTCCTGCGCCAGCCGCATCACCCTTCGCACGTCGGCATGGACCATGAGCAGGTTGGGCGAGAGGCCGCGCGCAAGGTGAGCATCGACGAGCGACTCGTAGTAGAAGATTCCCCCTCCAACACCCAGACCCGCTACCAAACCGAACATTCGCGATTCACGCACGTGCGTACCCGCCTATTTGTTTGCGATATGCATTGGATTTCTGAAACAGGGAAACGATCCGTCCTGAGCACAAATGGCAGTTAAGATAACCGCATGATCGCGCATCTCCGTGGACGTCTCCTCAGCAAGCAGCCGCAGCAGGCCATCGTGGAGGCCGCCGGCGTCGGTTATGACGTAGCGATCAGCGTCTCCACCTACACCTCGCTGCCTGCCGAAAGCGCCGAAGTTTCACTGCACATCCACACCCAGGTCCGCGAGGACACACTCGCGCTCTATGGCTTTCTCGACCGCAACGACAAGTGCATCTTCGAGAAGCTCATCACCGTCAGCGGAGTGGGGCCGAAGCTCGCCATCACGATCCAGAGCGGGCTGCCGACCGATCGACTCGTCAGTGCCCTTCGCGCGCAGGACCACGCCACGCTGACCCGCATCCCGGGCGTCGGCAAGAAGCTGGCCGAGCGCCTGGTCGTGGAGCTCAAGGACAAGCTGGAGGACCTCGCCGCCGCAGCGCCCCTTGTCGCTGCCGCCGGACCCGCAGCGGAGGATGTGCTCTCCGCGCTGGTCAACCTTGGTTATCAGAGGCCGTCCGCGCAGAAGGCGATCGAAGCTGCCGTGGCGAAGGACAAGAGCGCCGGCGACCACTTCGATACGCTCTTCCGCGCGGCGCTGCAGACTATTCGCTGAAATGTTTGGGCGGGGTTGACGATTCGACTCCGTGCCTTGCAGGTGCCCGGCGCGCCGGCGTAGATTGAAATCGCTTGGAAGGCACTCCCGCCGGAGGTGTTCTATGCGCCGTCCTTTCTTCACTCCCGTTCTCGTATTGTCCTTGGCTGCATTTGCCGCACCCGCGTGCTTTGCGGCGCCCGATGTCGTGGCTAGTTCCACTTGCCCGGTGGAGCTCTCGGCGGCTCAGCGCGGGCTGGGCGCGACAATTCCGGTAGAGCCCAATAGCAAACAACTTCAGCAGTCGTTCGATCTGTCGATGAAGAACACGCGGCTGCAGCGCATCGTTGCAGCAGAGCTGGAAGTACACGGCACCTCGAATAAGGGTCGCGTCGTCCCTGCAAGGGGCGCTGTGCTCACTACCGAGCCCAGTGCCGACGCAGTACGTAACGTGCATCTTGCGAGCTCCGTCCCTGCCGATGAATCGCGTACCAATACGGTCTCGGTGAAGGACCTGACTTCTGTCGCCTGGATCTCGGTGATTGAGCTTCGCTATTCCGATGGCACCACCTGGCACACCCGGCCCGGTGCGGAGTGCCGCGTTACGCCCGACGGCATGATGCTGATCGCGGACAAGTGACTGCGGTCAGCTTTTCAGTAGCCCTTGAATTTGCTCGCGATACTGGCGTCCCGTCGAGATTCGCGTGCCGCCGCTCAACTCTATCTCGTAGGTGCCGCTGAACAGCGGATACACAGCGGTGATGCGCGACAGGTTTACGATCCGGCCGCGGTGGACGCGTAGGAATCTGTTCGGATTCAGCCGCTCCGCAAGGCTGGTCATCGTCTCCGCCAGCAGGAATTGTTTTGTTCCGCAGTGCAACTGAACATAGTTGTTGGCGGATTCGATCCAGTCGATGGAGCTGACCGGCACGAGATCGAAGTGCTCGCCCGTGCGCACCACAAGGCGGTCAGGACCTCGCTCCGCCTTGGACTGGAGCAGCGACTGCAACTGCCGCGAGATATCGCCGGTGCGCGCTGAGAGGATCTGCTTCTTTGCGCGATCGATGCTGCGGTTCAGCCGCTCGTCGTCAAAAGGCTTCAGCAGATAGTCCACTGCGTTCAGCTCAAATGCCTTTACGGCATATTCGTCATACGCTGTGACGAATACAACGGCCGGCATGCGCTCCGGTCCTACCTGCTCCACCACATCCAACCCGGTGCCATCGTGCATCTGTACATCGAGCAGCACGAGATCAGGACGCCGCTCGAGAATGGCGGCAATCGCCTCCGCACCCGATTCGCATTCGCCCGCGATCGTCACATCCTCGCGCGTCGCCAAGCCGCGGCACAGGCTCTGGCGGATGAGGGCCTCATCATCAACAACAAGGACGCGCAGAGGCTTCTCCATTGCGTTATCCCTGGTGTGCAGGTGCGCGGTCCGCGACATTCTCGGCGGCCAGCGTGACCGCCTCGGCCGCCCGCGGTGAGTCATCTGCCGGCAGCACGACGCGGACTTCGGTTCCACCCTCGGGCAGCGGCTTTATATCGAGCGACTGGCGGTCATACATGCGCATCAACCGTTCTTTCGTTGCGCCCAGGCCCACTCCCAGCCGTAGCTCGGCCGGATTTCTCACCGGCAGGCCTGCGCCATTGTCTCGGATCGTCAGTACGAGATCGCTGCTCCGGTCATGTTTTTCGAACGCGCTCTGCACCCAGATCGCGCCGGCACGTCCGCTGATGCCATGCTTGATCGCGTTTTCCACCAGCGGCTGCAGCAGGAGATTCGGCACCAGCACCCGCTCTGTCTCCGGCGCGATGTCGAAAAGCACGGAGAGCCGATTGCCGTGACGAACCTGTTCAATGGAGATGTAGGCCCGGGTAAGTGCCACCTCGTCACTCAGTGGAATGCGATCTTTGTAGTCACTGCGCAAAGCGACTCGCAGCAGATCACCGAGACGCGCGAGCATCTGGCTGGCCGCCTTTGCATCCTGTCCGGCCAGCGACGAGATATTCTGCAGGCAGTTAAAGAGGAAATGCGGATTCAGTCGCATGCGAAGCGTCTCCAGCTCCGCCGAGCGAAGGGCCGACTCCAGCCGGGATTTCTCCAGCGCCAGCAGAGCCGCCTCGCGTTCCTTCTGCTGCGACTCGATGAGAAAGCGGATAAATGCGCTCGCCACCACGGTCACCGCATATACGAAGAACTGTAGTGCGATCTCGCTTGTCGGTATGCGCCACATGAAGCGCTCGATACCGGCGCGATTCCAAAACACAAGATGAACGGTGCGGCTGAAGACAATAGAGATCTGGAACGCCACGTAGCAGAAAGGAAGTCCGCAAAGAATCAGGATTGCTGCATTCCTGAGGGAGAACGGCCGTGCTACGGGAAATCTGCGCTCCAGCAGGAAGACGATGGGTGTAAGTGGAATCCAGGCGTAGTAACAGCCCAGCCAGCCTGAGAGTCCAAACAACACATTTTCCGGCGGAGCACCCGGCAACAGCCGATGGTGGAGATACGACAGGCTGCCCATCAGCGTCCACGCGGCGAAGAGGATCCCGTAACCCGGATAACGGATCATCTTGCCATCCTGGCCCGGCGATACTACAGATCCATCCGCTCGCACCTGGTCCTCCCTGTGCACGCTCACATCATGCTCGCCGTCACGGCGAAAAGCCAAGGCCGCAGGGCGAACTGCCCTTTATGGAGGGTGAACGCACCTTGCAGACTGGTGGACGTACGTAGAAGCAAACCGAGCGCCCGCGAGCGATTCCCCTCCAGGCTGTCACTCTCGCGTCAGCGAGCCCCCTGGCATGACCCGTGACGAAGAACCAGCAAGACAATTTCGCCGCATCACAGCCGGCACTCGCCAGACGCAGTGTGGCGTTCGCCAAGACTCGATGGCGACGCGTCGCGATTCATCGCAGCATGCATTCATGCAAGACCGAGGAGGAAACTCATGAAGCTCATGCGAATGCTCGCTGTTGCGGCGCTGCTCGCAGCATCTCCACTGGCCTATGGTCAGGAAACCGACTGGATATCCGTCAACGTGCCGTTTGCCTTCACCGCGGGCGGCGTCTCCATGCCCGCCGGCCGTTATGTGATCTCGCGGTCGCAGCAGGGAAACCTGCTGAGGCTGCGGACATTCGGCCACATGGATGTCTTCGTTCCCGTCACATGGGCATCGCTCAACAAGGCGCCTGCGAGCTCATCTTTGATTTTCGATCGTGATGCGAAAGGCTACACGCTGCGTCAGATCGATCAGCAGGCGGAGTTCGATAGCGCGAAGATTGTGGACCGGGGCCCGGCGAAGTCACACGAAGCACCTGTCCAGCAGGTGGCCACGGCTGCAGCGCCTGCCCGATGAGCGGGCGCTGTAGGCCTTCCAATCGACGGCAAGTGGAACGCACCGCGTACCTGCAAGCTTGCCGTTTTTCTCATTCTTGCGGAAGGTCCTGTGGGCGGTGGATTCTCGGAGCTCGCCATAGGGTACAACTGTGAACGAGCAGGATGAGATCGAGCGCTAAGGCAAAACAGACATCGGAAGGCCGTGACAGGCAGGTGCGGGAGGTCGTGCCTTATTTCACGCCGGCCGGGTTACGTTTTCTCCGCGGCCTCAAGCGCAACAACAACCGCGACTGGTTCAACGAGCGCAAGCCGGTCTATGAGGCGGAGATCAAGCGGCCGATGCTGGCCGTGATTGAGGCGATTACCGGCGCCATGATGGACTTTGCTCCCGGCCACGTCCGCGCGCCGGAGTCGGTCATGATGCGCATCTACCGGGACACCCGCTTTTCCCATGACAAACGGCCTTACAAGCCGCACGTGGCTGCGTGGTGGGTGCACGATGGCCTGCAGAAGACCTCTGGCGCGGGCTTTTACCTGCATGTCTCCGGTTCGCAGGTGGAGATCGCCGCCGGCGCATTTATGCCCGACGCCGAACAATTGCTTGCGATCCGGCGTCACTTGTTGGAGCATCATGCTGAGTATCGAAAGCTCGTGCAGGCGCGCGGCTTCCGGCGTCTCTTGCCGGATAACGAGGGCATTGGAGATGGGAGTCAGGGCCGGTTGAGCCGGTCTCCCAAGGGATTTCCCGCCGAACATCCTGCTGCTGAGCTCTTCCGGCAGAGGCGGTGGGGCTTCGGCGTATCGCTTTCGGCGGAAACGGCGACGAGGCCGGACTTCGCGAAGACCGTCGCGGCGCATTTTCGTGCAGCCGCGCCGCTGGTGGCGCTGCTGAATCGGCCTCTCGTCGCGCAGGCGCAGAAGCCGCGAAAGCCGCTCTTCTAGGCGTTCGCATGCGCCATGCAATAGGACAAAACTGCTGCAAAAGTTGTACAAATCGGCTCAAAACCCTGTAAAACGCGGAAAAACATGAAGAAAACTGTGGAAATACCTTATTTGCCGTTGACAAGAAGCGGCAAAAGGCCGCATGGTGATCCTCGGTAGGAGTTACGGGAACCCGCATAAACACTGGCGATTCGGAGCAGTCGCAGCAAGATCGCCAGGCGGAGCGGGTGCGGAGCTTCCCTCGAAAAAGGCGTTCGCTGCGAAAATCTGCGGCGAAGCGCTACCGATGAGACACAGGAGGATTTCAGAATGGCAGCAGGACTGACCAAGACTCAGCTCGTTCGGCAGATGGCCGAGAAGCTCGAATTGACCAACAAGCAGGTAGGCGGCTTCTTCGACCTGCTCACCGAGACTGCGGTGAAGGAGACCAAGAAGAACGGCGTGTTCGTCATCCCCGGACTCGGTCGCCTGGTAAAGGCAGAACGCAAGGCGCGCATGGGCCGCAATCCTCAGACTGGCGAGCAGATCAAGATCAAGGCCAAGACGGTGGTAAAGTTCCGCGTCGCCAAGTCGGCGAAGGACACCATCGCGCCGCCAAAGAAGTAGCAACGGAGGCAAGATTTCCGGCAACGGCGTCGCTGGCGCTGCCCGGAATGTGGTTTTATGAGCGTCTATCGGTTTAAAAGACGCTCAGATGGCGTGGCCAAATGGTCACGCCATCTTTTACTGAGAGACAATCCTGGTCAGCGAGAGTTCACAGTTATGGCGCGCAGCAGACCTCTCGCCTGCCTTCAATGAGGTTCCTGCTCCGACAGCAACTCCGATCCATGCGTAATTTCGCCCGCCTGCTCCGTATACACCTCGTATGCTCGAGTGCGACGAGACCGTGGCCGAGGCTCTGACTTCCGAGACGCAGCGGATCGCACGTGGCCTTCGCCATCGAGATATGGCGTTGCTGCACGAGTTGGTCGAGAAGTATCACTTCCGCCTTGTCCGCTACCTCATCTATTTGCTCGGCCGCCGGGAAGCCGTGGACGATCTGGTGCAGGAAACCTGGCTGCGTGTCCTCGAGCGCGGCGGTTCTTACAACGGGCGCTCTCGTTTTGAGCCATGGCTGTTCGCCATCGCCCGCAATCTCACCATGCATCACCTGCGCAAACGGCGCATCTTCAGTCTCGATTCCAATGCAGAGTCAAGCGAACATTCAGAGCAGCATCGGCATCTAGCGCCGCCCGTCTCCACCGCTCCGTCGCCCTTTGAGATGGCGGCGCGCACACAGGATGCACAGCGTCTCGCACATACACTCGACCAACTCGAGCCTATCTATCGTGAAGCGCTCGTGCTGCGCTTCCAGGAAGACTTGTCCCTGCAGGAGATGTCCACGCTGATAGGTGTTCCGCTCACCACCGTCTCGTCGCGAATTTATCGAGGTCTCGCAGCATTACGAATACACATGAAGGATGAAGAGCATGCAGGCTGATCTTCACAACACGATGCACCAGCTCATCGACAAGTCTCTCGTCGGCGAGGTTTCCCTTGAGGAGCAACAGACTCTGCGCGAGCATCTGGCGGCGTGTGCGGATTGTCAGAGATACGCAAGCGAGTGCCAGCGCGCGATTGCCGCACTCAGCGGATTTTCCTTCGCCACAGATCCGGCACTGCATGCAACAGTCAACGCGGCGCTCGTCCTGCGTGCACAACAAATGCAGGCCATGCAGCCTGACCGCACACGCATCGTCGTGGTCAGCGTTGTCGCCCTTTTTCTCACTCTGGCGGGCTCCTTCGGCGCAGCGCACATCTCCGATCCGCTTGCCGCTTTTCTCCATCTTCCTGCTGCTCAAACTCAAACCGGATTGTTCACCCTCTGGATTATCCCCTCCTGGTGCTTTTTTCTTTTGTTGCCTGTGCTGCTGCTCATCTCCGCCAGGTCAGCGAACAGGAAAGGACAGATCCTATGAAACGTCATTTTTGGAATGTCGTGCCCCGCCCGGCTAAAGCAATCGCGTTCACGATCTGGGGCCTGGCGGTACTCATCGGACTAGTGGTTGGAATCGTTCAGCTGCGGGCCGGCAATCTACCGGTAGCGTTGAATCCGCTCCTGGGTGCCGGCATGGGCTTGCTCGCAGGCAGCCTGTCCGGACTTTGGGTCGTCTGTCTCGGCTATGTCTATGCGGACGCTCGACGGCGCGCCATGCCTGCGATTCCCTGGATGCTGATTGCGGCCCTTGTTCCCAACCTGCTGGGTTTTCTTTTCTACTTTGCATTGCGCCGCCCACTTGTCTCGCCATGTCCGCAATGTGGGCAGGCAATCTACACCGGGCAGCGATTCTGTGCATCGTGCGGCTTCAACACACTTTCATCCAAATCGGGCGGGGCTCCCACATCTTCAGCGTACAGCGGGCTCGACTCGAACCCGATCTGACACGCTGGATACGCTCTGCTTCAGCGTTAAGCGTGCAATCTGGCAGCTTGCGATGGCAGCAACGCACGTGCCACCAGCGACAATCCAAACGCAATCATCAGCGCCCTGATCAGATACTGCGGGTTGTAGCGCCACGCCAGCACGGCAAAGCTGATCGCGTACCCCAGAGGCCATAGCTCCCTGAGCACAGCGGCCAGCGTGCGCATCGGCTCCATGGCCGTGAAGCGCACGCGCAGCGCAAGCAGCAGCAACGCTGCGCCCAGAAAGCCGACCGCAGTCCACCCGGGCATCAGGATCGCGGCCGAGCATGCGAATAGAAACATCCCGACCGCCCACACGACGACCGTGCCGCGTGCGCGACCGAGAATCGCAAGCAGCGCTCCCAGCGCGGAGATCACGAGCGCACATATCGTAACTGTAAGAGTTACAGATACGAGCGCCATGCCGCGATGCGACAGCATCATGGGCAGCGATAGCCAGAGCATGTTCAGCGACGAGCTCGTCGCATCCGTTGCCCGATCCCATGGAGCCCACAGGCAGAACGCGAATATCAGGACGAGTGCAGCTTCCAGCGCACCAGCCAGCCGTGCCGATCGCGTCATGCCTGGGCCGTGCCAGTGATCCGTTCCATCAGCGAGTCGAATGCCTCGAGGTTGCCGTACTCGATGATGACCTTGCCCCTGCCGCCTTTGTCCTCAATCGCCACCTTCAGGCCCAACGCGCGCTGCATTTCGTCTCGTGCCTCGCGGACATTGGGATCCACTGGCTCCTTCGACTTCGGCTGCTTCGGCGCCTTCTCCGGGTTGAGCATGTTCTGGACGAAGCTTTCCGTCTGCCGAACTGACATGGAAAGCGCCAGGACCTTCTGTGCCGCCTTCAGAATGGCCTCTGGCGACTCGAGCGAGAGCAGTGTGCGAGCGTGGCCAAAGCTGAGCTCGCCCGCCTCCACCTTGTGC
>DASVAI010000161.1:0-2061 GCA_036376445.1 Acidobacteriaceae bacterium | reverse complement strand
CGGTCGGCCTTGCGCTCAAAACCCGCAACACGACACTGGAAGATAAGTACGGCTGGCCTGCAGCGGATTATGCAAGCCACGGCGGCGCATTCCCCATCACGCTCGTCGGCACCGGCGTCATCGGCTCGATTACGGTATCCGGCCTGCCGCAGCGCGACGACCACGAACTCGTGGTGGAAGCCTTATGCCTCGAACGCAATCGACAATACGCCGACCTGCGCCTTGCTGAATAGAGTTGAACCGCAGCTCCGTTCCGGCAGGTAGATTGCTCTTCCATGCACAGGACCCCGACGTCACTGGCAACTCTTTATTGCGTTCGCAGCGTGGTCATCGGATCGGTCTTCGCTGCACGAAGCGCCGGCGCCGCGCTGGCCGCCAATGCCACCGCCAGCAGCACCAGCGACATCACGCTGAACGTCACAGCATCCAGCGGCTTCACACCATACAACAACGTCGCAAGGAGCCTCGTCACAGCCAACGAAATCGCCAGCCCTACCGCCACTCCAATGGCCGCCAGCCTCATTCCGCGCTTCAGAATCATGCGCAGCACATCGCCGCGCTGCGCGCCCACTGCAAGTCGCAGCGCAATCTCCAGCGCGCGCTGCTCCACGATGTACGCGAGTACTCCATACAGTCCTACCGCCGCCAGCAGCAGCGCGATCCCCGCAAATGCCGTCAGCAGCAGCGTCTGGAAGCGAGCCGGCGCCATCGCCTGCCAGACATAGAACTCCAACGGATGCAGACGATACGTCGGGATATTCGAATCCAACTGCGCTACCGTGTCCTTCACGGCGCGTTCCAGCAGCGCCGGATCACCGGACGTCCGCATCACGAGATAGGGTGTCGTGATGACCGCCTGCGTCCACGGCAGGTAGTATTGCGGCTCCGGCTCCACAGACAACCCACTTTGACGAACATCACCGACAATGCCAACCACCTCACGCACCGGATGCTCCACGACGTCATCGCCCACATCCACCGTCACGTGCTTGCCGATCGGATTCACGCCCGCAAAATACTTCCGCGCAAACGCCTGGTCAATGACAATCACCGGCGGACTCTTCGTTTGATCCAGCTTGTTGAAGGTACGGCCTGCGATCAGCGGAATCCGCATCGTCTCAAAATATCCGGGGAGCGCCAGCCCCAGCGCCTCGCTCGGATGGTCCGCCTTCGCCACCGGATGCCCTTCGACGGTAAAAGAGATCGTCGCCATGCTGCCCGACATTGGCATCGGCCATCCCGCGGTTGCAGACTGCACACCGGGCAACGTTGCCAGTCGCGATGTCAGCTCCTCCACAAACTGGATTTTCTGGTCATGCGGATATCCCGTATCCGGCATCGTGTAACGCGCCGTCAGCACGTGATGCGGATCAAACCCCGGATCGACACGCAGCACGCTGACAAAGCTTCTGATCAGCAACCCCGCTCCCACCAGCAGCACCAGCCCCAGCGCTGTCTCGCCGATCACCAGCCAGGTCTGTAGCCGGTGATGACTGCGCCCGCTCGTCACTGTGCGCGTGCCGTCGCGCAGCGCCAGCGCCGGTGCCAATCGCGAGACACGCAGCGCAGGCACCACGCCGAACAAAATCCCGGTCAGCACCGAAACGCCGATCGCAAACGCAAACACGCCCGCATCGATCGATACGTCACCGAGTCGCGGCAGCGCCTTGGGGAAGAGCACCGTCAGCTCTTTCAGAATCAAACTCGCCACCGCGATGCCCGCGAGCCCGCCGATCACCGACAGCACCACTGACTCCGCCAGCAGTTGTCGCACAATCTCCCCGCGGCTCGCGCCCAGCGCACTGCGCAGCGCAATCTCGCCACTCCGCCGTGAGCTGCGCACCAGCAGCAGCCCCGCCACATTCACGCAGGCAATCAGCAGCAGCAAGCCGACTGCGCCGAACAGCACCTCCAGCGCCGGCCGCGTCTTGCCCACCAGGTGCTCCAGTTCCGGAGTCACTGCCGCAGTCGTATACCACTTATTCGAGTCGGGAAATTCAGCCGCCAGCCCGCGCGCTACGCTGCTCAAATCGGCCTTCGCCTGCTCCAGCGTCACGCCCG
>DASVAI010000159.1:0-10610 GCA_036376445.1 Acidobacteriaceae bacterium | reverse complement strand
GCACAATGCCCGCAATCGTCTCCTCGCGCCCCTCCCGCGCCTCTACGGTGTCGGCATGCGGCTTCGCGCAGCAGATGGCCAGCGCGCGAATGCGATCTGGCGCCTGCCGCCAAAGTTCATACAGCAGATATCCGCCAATCGAACAGCCGCAGAAAATCGCCTGCTCGACGGAGAGCGCGTCCAGCAGGCGCAACACTGCCTGCGCCATCGTCTCCATGCTGGTCTTCTCGTCACCCAGCGGCGACAAGCCATGCCCCGGCAGATCCGGAAGCACGACGCGGTAGTCGGATTCGAGCAGCGCGGCCGCCGGAACCCAGAAGTCATGATCGACCGGCGTAGGATGCAGAAAGACGACCCAGGGTCCTCTGCCGCGCTCCTCGAAATGCAGCAGGTCATCCATCCCAGCAAGCTTAACGCTGCGATCGCAGACGGGACGCGAATTCCCTTTGCGTCACGCGCAACGGGCTAAACCTGCGGGTTTGCCGGTGCGCAATAGGCTACGCCTGTGGGTTTGCCGGTGGAGGATAGGTGGCCGCCGCCTGCAGCATAAACGGCTCCTCCGGCGCAACCACCCAGAGCACCACGTAGATAATCAGTCCCACCCCGCTGAAGCACGCCAGCAGCACGAAGATCACGCGCACCAGCGTCGGATCCCACCCGTAGGTGACCGCGCATCCCTGGCAGACTCCCGCAATCATCCGCCCTACACGCGGCCGCACCAGCCGCCGCTGCGTCGCCGAGGGAGGCACAGCCCCCGCCGCCCCGGTGAAAGTTCCGCCCACGGCCTGTCCGCAGTTCGGACAATGCCGTGCATCCATCGCGATTGGTTTGCCGCAACTGCTGCAGTAATACGCCATGGTCCTCTCTCTCCTGCTTGGAGTGCCTGATTCTAGAAGCCTTTCTGTATAGGACGCAATGGCGTCGCACGGAGTTCCATGAATCACCACATCGAACGCCGCCAAAACTCAGCCTTTGTATGGCGTCTTCAGATAGCGCCGCGCGTCCGAAGCCTGCGCGCTCTCGCCCAGCGCCAGCACATCGCGATACGCGGCCTCGGCCTGTTCGCGCTTGCCCATCAGGTCGTACTCCATCCCGGCGCCAAGCCGGGCCCGCCGCTTCAGGTCCGGGCTTACCGTCGGCTGCGCCAGAACGCGCTCAAAGGCGTCTGCCGCTCCCGCCGCATCCCGCTGCCCGCGCAGCGTATCGCCCAGCCCGTACCAGGCAAGCTGCAGGTGGGCATTCGTGAAGTACCCGCTGTGTTCCGCTTTCCCCAGCAGCTCGCGATAGGCAGCGATCGCCTGCTGCGCGTGACCCGCATCCTTCTGCAGGTTCGCTGACTCCAGCCAGAACAGAAAATTGTGCGGATACTGCCGCTTCAGCGAGTCATTCACCTCGGCCGCCTCGGCGTACTTCGCCTCGCGCCGCAGGAACAGCGCCAGCGCCGTCCGCGCCTCCACAGACGTCGTCACGCCGCGCTCGCCGCAATCCCGCAGTGTGGCGATGCCCTTTTCCTTGCTGCCATGAATTCCGGCGAGCCCCGCCATCATCTTGATCGGGAAAGGCAAGGCTCCAACCACGTATTGGTGCACTCCAATCACCAGCTCGGCATCCACATAATCCGGATCAAGGTCCAGCACCTTGTCGTTGTCGTCCCGCGCCGCCAGCGCCATGCGCAGCGCCGAAATGAACGACCGCTGCACCAGCCCCATATACGTCGCGCGCAGGCTCTTCGCCCAACCCCGCGCATAGAGTGCGTCCACATCCTTCTGGTTCAGCTTTAGCCGCACATTCGCCAGGTCGATCGCGTGGTTCGTGAGCTCTTCGATGTGCGCGGAAAACGCCTTGTCTTCCGTCACCTGGTGCCTGCCGCTCAAAAAACCGTCATGCGCATACATCGTCGTGTCCAGCAGGTCCAGGTTGTACAGCTCATGGAAGAGCTTCGTCTCCAGCACGTAATCCGCCGCCATCGGATCGTTCGGATGCGCCTGCTCCACCTTCTCGAATCGCCGCAGGGCCCCGTCATAATCCAGCGTGTAGAAGCGGTCGTACGCCGCGTGCACCTCTGCCTCGCGGTTCAGGGGATTGGTGTGGATCGCCCGCTCCTGCCCCGCAATCGACAGCGGGACGAGCATGCCGAGCGCCAGCAGCAATCCTCCGCTCCCGAGCTTCTTCGATTTCGGCGTGCGTTCCGTCAGGTCTGTCTCCTCCCCATCAACCTACGCGCTCTCGGGGTCCTGCGCGAATAATGCCGCTGGCGCTTTCTGTTTCAGAAGACGAAAATTACTCGCTACCGGACGCTCCATGTTTTTGTATATGCTGGCAGGAATTTTCTACGCCTACTTCAACCAACCGCACTCCAACCCCCGGGGGGACGGCATGACACGGCAAGAGGTGATTCGGCACATCGTTTTGCAGGCGCGATCGAATGGCTTCGACTTTCGCGCATGGTACCGGGCGTTCGCAGCACCGGAGTGGCTTGGCTTCGACGAAGCCATCGACTATCTCTGCCAGGGTCGCAACTGCTACGCCCTGCTCTTCTCGCATGAGTTCGCCCGCGCCTTCTGGAAGGCCGGACTCCAGATGAGCTTCATGGTTCCCGCCGTCAGCTATCCACAGCGCCGCAAGGACGGCCAGATCGTCATGGTGCACCGCCGCGCTTTCGCCCGCCGCATGCTCAAGGCCGATTCGTGGCTCTATCATCTGCGCGAGATGGTCGAGGCTCCGCACCCTCTCAAATACATCCGCCGCTTCGTCGTCCTCCAGGAGGACATCGCCGCCGCACGCCAAGCGCGCCCGCAGGAGACCCCGCCGGACCCTCCGCTCGGTGACACCCAGATTCGCGACACTCCGATCACTGATAGCGCGCATACCCGCACGATCGGGCATCGCCATCCGCCACGCCTCAACTGAAGAGATACGGCGCGCCGCTGCCAGAAATCCAGATCACCCCCGCTGCCAGAAATGATGAAGGGGCCCGTGCCCTTGGCCGATGGGATACGCCACCCGCAGCGCTCCCGCCACATACCGCTTCGCCGCCTCGGCAGCCTCGCGCCCCGGCTGGCCATGCGCCAGCCCGGCAACAAAAGCGGCAGAGAACGCGCAGCCTGTCCCATGCGTGGAGACCGTCTCCACCCGCTCACCAGCCAGCCATTCGCCTCTGCCGTCCACCAGCAGATAATCCTCCGGCTGATCCAGGTGCCCGCCTGTCACGACGATCCCAAGCTCGCTGTTCCCGATCCTCGCGGCGTGCGCCGCCAATCTCTCCGCTGCCGGCGCAATCTGCTCGCGCGTCTTCACCCCCACGCCCGTCAGCGCGGACAACTCATCCAGGTTCGGCGTCACCCAGCCAACCACGCGCAGCAGCTTCTCTCTCAGCAGCGCCGTTCCCTCCGCGTCCAGCAGCGCCGCGCCGGAGCTCGAATTGAGCACCGGGTCGAGCACCACGCGCGTCCGCAGCTCCGGCCGCGCCCGCAGAAATCTTTCCGCCTCCGCCACCAGCCCGGCACTTGCCAGCATCCCCAGCTTCACGCCGGCCAGCCGCACATCCTCTGCCAGATACTCCAGCGTCTCGCGCAGCAGCGAAGGACGCACCGGCTCCACCCCGCGCACGCCCAGCGTCGACTGCACCGTCAGCGCCGTCACCGCCGCCACTCCGTATACATCGAACGCCGCAAACGTCTTCAGGTCCGCCGTCACGCCCGCGCCCGATGACGGATCGAAGCCCGCAATCGTCAGGCACACCGGCGGCGTCTTGAAGTCTTGCCCTTCCATATAGCCACCATTCTCCTCGAATTCACGGGAACCGCGGAACATTCGCCTCCGTACTCCCCTCTTGGAGCACCGCTACACACCGTAACAGACCACTCTGGAGGCAACCATGCTGGCGGATTTGCGCGACGCGCTGCGGCAGTTCAGAAAAGCTCCCGGCTTCACGGCCACAGCCCTTATCACCCTCGCGCTCGGCATCGGCGCCACCACCGCCATCTTCACCCTGGTCCATCAGGTCATGCTCAAGTCGCTCCCCGTCACCAAGCCCGAGGAGCTCTGGCGTATCGGCGACAAGGACCGCTGCTGCAACTGGGGCGGCTACACCCAGGGCGACGACGGCAACTTCTCCCTCTTCTCCTGGGAGATGTATCGCTACTTCCGCGAGCACACGCCCGAGTTCAGCGATCTCGCCGCCCTCCAGGCCGGCAACGCGCAGCTCGGCATACGCCGCGCCGGCTCCAAGGGCCAGGCCGACACCTACAACGGCGAATACGTCTCCGGAAACTTCTTCCGCACCCTCGGTATCCAGCCGTGGATCGGCCGCATGATGACGGACGCCGACGATCAGGAAGGCGCCGCACCGGTCGCCGTCATGACCTACCGCATCTGGCAGCAGAAGTACGGCTCCGATCCATCGGTCGTCGGCGCAAGCTTCCAGATCAACAGCCATCCCTTCACCATCATCGGCATCGCGCCGCCGGGCTTCTATGGCGGCAAGCTCGCCGGCTGGGGCATGCCCGACTTCTGGCTGCCGGTCACCAAGGAGCTCTTAATCGACGGGCCCACCGCGCGCCTCAAGCGGCCCAACGGCAACTTCCTCGATCTCCTCGGCCGCGTCAAGCCCGGTACCGATCCCAAGGCCCTCGATGCAAAACTCAAAGTCGAGCTCCACAACTGGCTCGCCAGCCATGTGCCCGACATGGAGCCCGGCGAAAAGCAACTCTGGCAGCAGCAGACTCTCCATCTCGTCTCTGGTGGCGCCGGCGTCGCTTCCATGCGCGATCAGTACAAGGATGGACTCACGCTGCTGCTCATCGCCGCCGGCTGCGTGCTGCTCGTCGCCTGTGGCAATCTCGCCAACCTCATGCTCGCCCGCGGCCTCAAGGACCGCGCGCAGACTTCCGTGCGCATTGCGCTCGGCGCATCCTGGCGGCGCCTCGTCCGCAAGGCGCTGGTCGAATGCATACTGCTCGCGATCGTCGGCGGAGCCCTCGGCATCGGTGTCGCCTATGCCGGCACGCGGCTCATCCTATACCTCGCATTCCAGATCGGCGGCCCGCACAATTACGTCCCGGTCAGCGCCGCTCCGTCGTGGACCGTGCTCCTCTTCGCGCTCGGGATCTCCCTTCTCACGGGCGTCCTCTTCGGTATCGCGCCCGCCTGGATGACCTCTCGTGCCGACCCCATCGACGCGCTGCGCGGCGCCAACCGCTCCGTCGGCGGTGGCCGTTCGTGGACGCAGAAGTCTCTCGTCATCGGCCAGGCCGCCATGTCGCTTGTGCTGCTCTCTGCCGCCGCGCTGCTCGGTCAGAGCCTCCGCAATCTCGAGCACCAGGACTTCGGCTTCGAGCCTCAGGGCCGCTATATCGTCTGGATCAATCCCACGCTCGGCAATTACAAGCCCGAGCAGATGGATCTATTCTTCCGCCAGGTCACTGAGCGCCTCAAGCAGATTCCCGGCGTCCGCATGGTCGCTCCCGTGCTCTATGCGCCCATGTCCGGCGATAGCTGGAACGATGGCGTCCGTATCGCAGGCCGTCCCGAGCCCCCTGCGAAAGAGGACACAGGCTCCGGCTGGACGCGCATCACGCCGGGATTCTTCGACACCATCGGCGCGAAGATGGAGCTTGGCCGTCCCATCACCGAGGACGACACCGCCACCACGCGCAAGGTCGCCGTCATCAACCAGGCGTTCGCGCGCCGCTTCTTCAAGGGCCAGAACCCCATCGGACAGCACTTCGGTCCGGACAAGATCCAGTTTGCCAATACCTACGAGATCGTTGGCGTCGTCCGCGACATCCGCTACATGACCTGGGGCTACAAGGACCCGCCCCGGCCCATGTTCTGGGTAGCGGAAGCGCAGACGGTGAACTACCCCGATCCCGCCTGGCAGGCCGGTGAGATCTGGTCGCACTTCCTCTACAACATCGTGATCTGGGCGCCGGGCGATCCGCCGGCTCTCACCGAGAACGTCCGCCGGACACTGGCCGCCATCGATCCCAACCTCGCCTTCCAGGGCGTCGATCCGTATAGCAAAGTTCTCAGCGGCGACTTCCAGCAGGAGGGCATGATCGCCACCCTCACCAGCCTCTTCGGCATCATCGGCCTGGTGCTCGCCGCCGTCGGGCTCTACGGCGTCATGGCCTACTCCGTCGAACAGCGCACCAGCGAAATCGGTCTCCGCATGGCGCTCGGCGCAGACCGCTGGCAGGTCGTCCGCATGGTGCTGCGCGGCGCGTTCTCGCAGATCGGCATCGGGCTCCTGATCGGCATTCCCGCCGCGATCGGCGCAGGCAAGCTGATGACCGACCAGCTCTACGGCATCAAGCCGTGGGACCCGGCTATGCTCACCGCCGCAACTCTCATCCTTGGCCTCGCGGCCCTGCTGGCATCATGGATTCCCGCACGCCGAGCCTCCGGAATCGATCCCATGGTCGCCCTCCGCAACGAGTGAGGACTGGCCGTCCAGGCGATTGCGCCTGCGGCGCCGACGGGTTGGGTTCGCTCCCGTTGGTCGCTCACGCCGACTCTTGTGGCCTGGCTGAGCGAAGCGAAAGAGCTGCAGTCCGCACGCAGGGCAACCATCACGCGCGACGAAACTAACTCGAGGGTGCACATCCGGGTGCCCCATTTCCGCGAACTCGGAAGTGGGTGAAATTCGCCGATGCGAAGCGCCCACCTTCAAGTCCCGTAATCCGACCGGAGCGGCCACCTTCACCTTCGTCATCCCGACCGGAGCGAAGCGGAGTGGAGGGACCTGCTGTGCACGAATCAAATCGACGCGAAGCGTCCGCCAAATCCCATTACCCCCGTGTCCTCAATCCACAACAAACCTGCCGGTTCATTCAGTGCAATTCGTTACAATAGAAATAGAAATCAAGAAGGAACAAGCCACCAACGCGGTGGCTTTTTTCATTCGTGGGAGGAATCAGGCAAGCTCCGCGGATCGGTCTTGCGCTGACCACTTCTTAACCTTCCGGTCTTTAGCTGACGTAAGTTCTTTGCTTGGACATCTTTAGCACTTAAGTCCTTTAAACACGGCACTTAGCTATCGGCACAACCGATAAGTCCCTGAAAGCACTGGACTTTTACTGCCCTGCAGGTACAAGGGGAGGAGGGAGGGTACGGTTAGCTAGGCACACACAGGGCATATAGCTGACACTGCATGGAAGCAAGGCTCAGCTAACAATCAAACCGCCTGCACACCGCAACACCTGGGGTGCTGCGAAGCTTCCGCCAATCCACGGCGCAAACGCAGTCGAAGCGACGGCAGCCGAAGCCAACAGACGTGAGCGACCAAAGGAAGCGAACCCCTCAGAGTGCGCCGAAGGCGTGCCCGCCCGTGTGGCCAGCACCCGAAGTCGCATACATGTTGCACAATCTATGCGAATTCCGTGACGGAAGTAACACGTTTCCCGAAACTTGGCAACGGTTTATCAGCAAATAAATGGCCTGAATTGTTTGTTTTGTAGATGCGCGTTTTCGTAAAATGCATCTTAGCGATGATGAATTCAGCCATCACCAATACGAATCGCTCGCTACGATTTCCTATCGTTGCAGCGGGGCTTCTGGCGGCGGCGTTCTTTCTCACTAGCAAGCCGCCGGCGGATTCTGTCCATGCCGCACAGGCAGTCAACAGCGCCAGCGACGCGGTCAAGAGCCCGGCCTCGCACCGTCAGCACTGGTTCCAGTTTGGCCGAGCCTCCTGGTATGGACACGCGCTCCAGGGCCAGCCCACCGCGAACGGCGAACCGTACGATATGAACGCGATGACCTGCGCCCACAGGACGCTGCCGCTGGGCTCGCTGATCCGGGTCACCAACCTGCGCAACCACCGCTCGCTGGTGGTTCGAGTGAATGACCGCGGCCCCATGATCGAGACGCGCGTGGTCGACCTCTCCTACGCGGCAGCCCGGCGGCTGGGCTTCAGCCACCGCGGCACAGTTAAAGTGCGGCTAGACCTCATCGACACCAAGCCGACTCCGACTGAAGTGGCCATGCTGACCAAGCCCGGCCAGTAGTCCTCTTCTTCGGCAACAGAGCCTGATTCTGCACAGCCGCCACCCTCGTAAAATGGCGGTATGGCAACCATCCTGCCGCCGACCTCCCCTGCGACCACGTCCGCTGAAAAAGTGCCCGAAAAGGCTTCCGAAAGAGCTCCCGAAAAAGCTATAGACCGGCTGATCGTCGCGCTTGACCACCCCGACGCCGCAGCCGCGCTCGCCTGCGCCGACAAACTCGCCGGTTTGGTGACCTGGTACAAGGTGGGGCTGGAACTCTACCTCGCGAGCGGCGACAGCGTCGTCCGCGAGCTGAAGAAGCGCGGGCATTCCGTCTTCCTCGATCTCAAGCTGCACGATATTCCGAACACCGTGGGCGCGGCCGTGCGCTCGCTCGCGCAACTCGAGCCGGATCTGCTCACCGTCCATGCAGCCGGCGGACGGGCGATGTTGCTGGCTGCCGCCGAAGCGGCACGCTCGCTCCCGAAGCCGCCGCGGCTGCTCGCCGTCACCGTGCTCACCAGCATCGACGCGGCCGCACTGGCGGAGACCGGCGTCAACGGCGCCCCGGTGGAACAGGTGCTGCGGCTGGCGCGGCTGGCGGCGGAGTGCGGCATCGACGGCATGGTGTGCTCGCCTGCCGAGGTAGCGGCGGTGCACAGCGCCCTGCCCAAAGCGCTGCTCGTCACCCCCGGCATACGCCCCGCCGGCTCCGAAGCCGGCGATCAGAAGCGCATCGCCACACCGCAGTTCGCGCTCGCGGCCGGTGCCAGCAAGCTGGTGATCGGCAGGCCAATCACCGCCGCGCCCGACCCCAAAGCGGCCGCCCAGGCGCTCCTGAACGACATGGCCAAGAGCAATCCGACCAAATGAAGAAGAGCCCGGTCCCCGATGGGGCCGGGCTCTTCTTCCGTACCTCGTACGCTTACAGCTTCTCGTAAAAATCGCAGGCCGAGCAGGAGATATACACTCCGCCGGCAACGCCGCGCTCACGGTCCTTCACGCGCTTGACGATGCGCGTCGGTTTGCTGCACTTGGGACAGTCCGTGCTCTTGGACGTGTCCATTACCTTCTTGCGGTCTGCGGTCTTTGCAACCTTCGCCATGACTCTCCGTTACTCCTCAATCCTGATTCGGGCACGCAACTTGAGGCCGCGCACATGACGGCCCTGCAACTCTTCTCATCAACGCATAGATGGCTTGGAGCGAGGCAGAAGGCGGCGTACCGCTCTCTCAAGTGTACACGACGCCTCAGTGGCCGAGCCTTGCGATGTCCGCAGCGTTCCAGTGATCTCCAGGACCGGATGATGCCGGCTGAGAGCCCGGAGGCGGCGGAATCGGCTGCGGCTTCGTATCCGGCTGTCCGGGCTGCCGAACCGGCTGGCTCGTGCCGGGAAGTTCCTCGCCGGGCAGACGCAGGGTGGGCGCCTGCCGCTTCCCGCTGTGCTCACCATCCGCCGTCTGGACGGCGTCACCCATTCTGACTTCGTGGGAGTCGCCCTTCTCCTGATAGCCGCCCGTTTCATCCTGGTTACGCACGATCAGGTCCTGTCCGATATTCGCAACCTCGATGCGAACGACTTTATCTCCCTCGAAACGGACAAACTGGGTGGGCTGCGGCGCCTCGCCGTAGATCCATATCTCGAACGGAACGCCGTTGTCTGCCTCGCGTGTCTTGCCGTGCGGCTGACCGAGTGCGTACAGCACCATCTTGCGATTCATGCCCACCAGCGCCTTGTGGTGCAGGATGGCGTCCTTCAGCACCGGTGGAAGCGTGTCTGCATAGGCTTCCATCGGGGTCTTCACGTTGAAGTCCATCACGGGCTGGATGAGTCCGCGAACCTGATCAGGCGTCAGGTCAGGCACGTACTTGTCGAAGGCCAGTGTCAACCGCGAGCCGACGGGTTCCTGTCCGTCGTCCTGGACTACCGGTGAAGTCCCCATGCCCCCGCCGATCTGAACGTGACGCAGGTATTTGTGCTTGCGATCGGGACCGCCATTGAACAGGAATACGATCTTGTCCGATTCGATCTTGATGTCGGAGATCACCAGTCGGTCGCCGGGCTTGGAACTGACACCCTTGTGCTGCAGCATCTGCTCATAGTCCGTGCCATCGGGTTTCAGATCGCCATTGGCGTGCAGCACCAGACCGTGAGAGTCGAGCGGCAGCGTGCGCCGGGCGAATCCCTGCTCTGCAGTGAATGCGACAATCAGTTCGCGCCGGCTGCGCGTCGTGAGCTTACGATCGTCAAACTTTACATGTGTCGCCTGAAAGGGGCGCTGAGCCTGCTGGTGCTCGGTCTCGACGATAAAGACCTGCGTGTTCTGCGCAGACGCGCCGACAGGGTCAACAAGGAACAGAGACATGGCGTATCCCGCCAGCGCAACTGGCCAACCAGCCTGCCGCAATCTTTGCCAAGCGACCATGGCAGTCCCTCTGTGGAGAAATGATGCGCTTTGCCAGGGACCGCTGACAAGGGAGTGTGATGAACGCGGCCCGCCGGATCGCAAACCATTGAAAAAGCGGGATCGCAACCGTCAGAGCAAATCGTCGCCGGGCGCATCCTCGGACTGCTCCTGGGATTTGTTTGGGGATTCCTTTGGCAGCTCTGCGGGCGGAGCG
>DASVAI010000152.1:0-8528 GCA_036376445.1 Acidobacteriaceae bacterium | reverse complement strand
ATCGTAGTCCATCCGAGAAATGGATCAGACTGCCACTGCATCGCGCGCTGGCCTTCGGCGACACGCTGGCCTTGGTGCGAGGCCCCGGCGTGCATGGGAAGATAAGGCGCATATGCAGAAGTAGCTTCTTCCTTAATCTGGAGAAAGAGCGGGTCGGCGTCGCCGTTGCCCTCCAGGTAGACGAGATAATCCCGCAACCCCACGCTGCCCGTGCCCACCACCTTGAATGCGTAATCGACAGGCCGGTACTGATCGAAGAAGTGGCAGCGCTCCGGCAGCAGGCTTTCCCGATACGCTGCAAAGCTCGATTGCACGGCGCGAACTTCCGCAGGCGGCAACCGCAGGAGTGTGGGCCGCTCTTCGCGGAAGCGGCGTTGCCCTTTGTCCCCGCCTGCAGCTTCCGTGAAGCGCTGCAGCGTGCTGAGCGGCGTTTCGCGCTCCGCCTTGCGTAATGCTTCCGATACGGGCGTAACGCGTTCCAGCCGGTGCACTTGGTAGCGCGCCACTTCCAACACAGGAGAACGCGCCAAAGTGGCGGCGAGACGGCGATAGCTCCGCGCAAGAACGAGTACGGCTTCGCGACAGTCGGAGGGCTTCTCTTTGTTTTCGCGGCCGGCCAGCACCAGGCTCGTGGCGATACGCTTCAGGTCCCATTCAAAGGGCGCTACGCAGGTCTCATCGAAGTCGTTGATGTCGAAGATAAGGCGCCCGTCCGGCGCGGCATAGGCTCCCAGGTTGCGCACGTGGGCATCGCCGCAGATCTGCGAAAGGATGCCGGTGTTCGGCAGCGCAGCGAGATCCGCAGCCATCACCGGCGCAGCGCCGCGGAAAAACCCGAAGGGCGAGGCAGTCATCCGCTCATACTTCAATGCGGCCAGAGACCGGATACGGCCGCGCATCGAGCGGGCGATGGTCGCCACAGGAGACTGACGTCCGGCGGCCGGACGCCAGTGTGCGTGCTCCTGGCGGCGCAATTGTTTGCGGCGCGCCTGTCCGAGCGCACGGCGCTCCGCGGGCGATATTGATGCTGACATACGCAGTTGACGATACAACCGGGCGCGCCTGCCGTAAACGCGAAGAAATCAGCCGGTGATCTGCTGCATGACGGCGTTACGCTCCGCCTCGGGCAAGGCCGGCATGGCCCCGGCATGAGATGCCAGCCAGGATCCCCAGCGATTGCCGGCGGCATTCAGTTGGGAGAGCGGCGCGCCGCGGAGATAGTAGTGGATCAGCGCGGCGCCGAAAGCATCTCCTGCGCCCACAGTGTCGACAATCTCTACCGGATATCCGGGATGGCGATCGACTTCATTGCGCGTGACCAAGAGGCTCCCGTGCGCGCCCAGAGTAATGGCAACAAGCTGCACCGGAAACTGATCGATGATCTGGCGGGCGCCATTCAGCAGAAAGTCCGGGGTAGTGCCGGCCGCGTCCGGGAAGTCCAGTAAGGAAAGCACCTGCGGCATCTCGCCCGCGTTCAGCTTGAAGATGGTGGACAGTTCGAGGGATTTCTCGACGACCTCCGGACTGAAGAACGGCGCACGTAGATTCACGTCGAAGATGCGAACGCAATCGGGGCGCGTTTCATGAAGAAAGCTTTCGATGGTGCGTCGCGATGCCGGGGATCGCTGCGCGAGGGTTCCAAAGCACACTGCGTCCGCTTGCTCGGCAAGCGCCAACCAGTGCGGTGTGAGTTCCAGAAAATCCCAGGCAACCGGCTCATGGATGACGTAGTGGGGCTGACCCTGTTCCAGCGTCACCGAAACAGTGCCAGTCACCCGGCTAAAATCTTCCTGTACATATCCGGCGTCGAGCGGCGTGGTCTTGAGAAAGGCCATCGCGTCGCGGCCTAGCGGATCGGTACCGATGCGTGTGGCCACTGCGCCGTGATTACCGAGACGAGATGCCATGACGGCGAAGTTCGATGGAGCGCCGCCGAGTTGCGGCCCCTGGGGCAACATGTCCCACAGCAGTTCGCCAAGGCCAACAATGCACTTGCTTTCCATCATGCGGCCACCGCCGGTCGGTCAGGGACCTCATCGTTCTTTTTTGCAAACAAATTGTAATCGTGAACCATGCGTTTGCCCGGACGTGCCCCGAGCCTATCATGCGTACCGCCGGGATGCACGAGAGGCAACCCAATTTGATTTTCATCAGCTCCGGACTCCACCTGCATCCGTTGTGCCGTTATGTTAGGCTTCCGTCCCGCGCGGCCTTTCTACAGCCTTAGAAGCCCTGAGGAGAAGCGATGAAAACCACGAGTGCGCTGCTGGCGACAATGCTGGGTCTAAACATGGCTTTCTGCAGTTGCGCTGCCATTGAAGCTCAACAACCAGGAACCCAGAAGGCATCCAAGGCCCCTGCGGTGGAGAATGGCGATGTATGGTGGAGACACGCGGCGATCTATGAAATCTATCCGCGCAGCTTCCAGGATTCCAACGGGGATGGCGTCGGCGACCTGAATGGCATCACCAGCCGCCTCGACTATCTGAAGGCGCTGGGCGTGGAGGCGATCTGGCTGACGCCCATCTATCCCTCTCCGCAGGTCGATTTCGGATACGACATTTCAAACTATGTTGCGATCGATCCGCAATACGGGACCATGGCGGATTTCGACCGTCTTATGGCGGAAGCCAAAAAACGTAACATCCGGGTCATCATGGACATGGTGATGAACCATACTTCGGACAAGCATCCATGGTTCATCGAATCGGAGAGCTCGCGATCGAATCCAAAGCGCGACTGGTACGTGTGGGCGAACGGGAAAGGCCCAGGGCAGCCGCCCAATAACTGGCAGTCAGTATTCGGGCATTCTGCGTGGCAGTACTCGCCGGAAACAGGGCAATGGTATTACCACAAGTTTTATATCCAACAGCCCGACCTGAACTGGCGCAATCCGAAGGTGGAACAGGCGATGTGGGGCGTGGTGCGGTTCTGGCTGGGCAAGGGCGTCGCCGGCTTCCGGCTGGACGCTGTGCCGACGCTGTTTGAGGACGCCTCGCTGAAAGACGAGAAGGTTCTGCCGGGCACGAACAAGTTTGGCGACCCGAAGATCGATGAATCGCTCACCGTGAACCTGCCGGACGTGCACAACGTGATGCGCGACCTGCGGAAGGTGACCAACAGCTTCCCTGGCCATCGTGTGCTGATCGGCGAGACCTATCTGCCGAATGTGCAGGAACTGGAGAAGTGGTATGGGGCCAATCACGATGAGCTGCAGTTGCCGATGGACATGCAGGTAGGTTTCATCAACAAGCTGGATGTGAATCTATTCCGCCAACGCATTAATGAAGCCGAGCACGACATTGATGGCAATCAGCCGCTGTTCGTCTTCGACAATCATGACAATCCGCGCATGGACATGCGCTACGGAGACGGCAGGCACAACGAGGAGATCGAGCGCATGCTATCGACGATTCTTTTCGCCACACGCAGCACGGCGATGATGTACTACGGCGATGAGCTCGGCATGAAAACCACGCCGCCTACGCGGGTAGAGGATGTGAAGGACCCCATCGGCAAGATCGGCTGGCCTGAGGAGAAGGGCCGCGACGGGGAACGCACCCCGATGCAATGGGATGGCTCCCCGGAAGCAGGATTCACCACGAGCGACAAGCCGTGGCTGCCGGTGCCGGACACGTACAAGACGGTGAACGTGGCGGAAGAGGTGCGGGATGAGGACTCGCTGCTGAACTGGTACAAGCAGCTCATCCGGCTCCGCCGCGAGAACCTGGCATTACACTCCGGCAAGCTGACGATGCTCAACACTGACGATCGCAACGTGCTTGCGTGGATACGGCAGACGCCGGGTGCGCCAGTCGTTGTGGTGGCCTGCAACTTCACCGCCGAGCCGCGCAAGTTCAGCTTCGATCTCCCCAAACAAGCGATCGGCAGTCGGAAGGCGAAGACGCTGATGAAGACACCAGGGGCGAACGATCCGGCCTCACTCGATGCGGTAAATCTGCCGCCGTTTGGCGTTTACATCGGCCAGATTATCGAGTAGCGGCGGAGTTCTTCAGGAGATGGTGTTGATACGACCCAGACCTAAATAGCCTCTCGCTCACCAAGCACAAACTGCAATTGCCGCGACTCGCTCCAGGCCAACCGGAGGCTGCCGCTGAAGGGCGCGCATCCCATGAGCCGCACGAATTGGATACTGAGCCACAATATCAGCGGCGCATGTCCGGCGGGCCACAGCGCGCTGACCGGCTGGGGTACGCCGTTGGCATCCGGGTGATAAACACGCTCGTCCCAGCGGCGCGACCCCTCGGGGAAATCGGGATAGTTACGCACCGCATCCAGCGTGGACTGCATGATCCGGTGCTTCCAGGGGCGCGCGTACTGTGGCATGAAGAGGATATGACCGTGCTGCTCGCGGCGTATCTCGTGCACAAACTCGTTGAACGAGGTGGCGTTCGTCAGGTTGATGTTGCCGTTTGGCTCGAGGCCGTGGCGGTCGCCGCCGGAGATCAGAAGCTTGTTCCAGCGGCGGGACAGCGCTCGCACAACGCGATTCTCATTCCAGTTGCGCAGGCCATTCAGTTCCATGGTGTGAAGGAACTCACCATTGTTCTCCATGAACTCTTCGACGCGTACTGCGTGGCGCGCTGCACCGATCTCGTAGAGATCCCACATTGGATGATTGAAGACGATGAGCACATTGGGCAGCGCGTTCAGTGCACTCAGAATCTCGGTGAGCCGCGAATTGGACGGTGCCGCGGTGAACTCCTCAAAAGTCTCCATCCACTGCGCGCCTTGAGCGCTGGGCAAATTGTGGATACCCAGGTGGAAGCACTGATCGCTTCCAAATGGCACGGTCCATTCGACGGAGACTGGAATATGTCGGGCACTGGCCACGGTGCGGAGCAGTTGCGGCGCTTCGATGTTGTCGTGGTCGGTGATGGAGACCAACGCCATGCGCTGCAGCTTGTTTTCAATCTGGCGGCGCTCCAGGTCGAAGGCCAGCCGCGGCGTGAGCGGCGGGGTCCACCAGGCACGCTTGTAGTCCAGCTTTACCACGGCATGTTTTGCATGGAGGCCTTCGAACCACTGAAAGAGACGGCCCCAGAAGCCATCGCTCGTAACTACGTTGACGACAAAATCCAGTGTTTCGCGCGACCGGTTGGTGTGGCTGTGCAGTGAGACGCCGGTGTGATAGCTGCGCGCGGCATCGGGGTTCTTCCACAAGTAAGAGATCTGAGATCCCTTCATGGCTACCTCCTCCGACTGCACGGTCAGTATGGGGAGGGCACTATGAATGATGCATTACGCAGGCAAGAAGATGCTGTGACTTTGGTGCACACTTGGGTTCCAGTTTGGAATCACACACTAGTGCGTCCGGAGTGCTCTTGTGGTAGTCACCGGGTCTGCGCGATATCCGGCGCCATCTCAACGGCGGCATCCTGTGCTTTGGCAGTTTCGATCTGCGCGGCCCGTCTGCTTTCCGGTTCGAGGTGATTGACTGTAAGCCCTTCCTTTAGCAGTGCAAATGCCTGCTCCGGAGTATCGGCAAAGTGGAAGAGCCCCAAGTCTTCCGGCCCTATCGTTCCCTTATCGACCAGTACGTCGAGGTTGATTACCGACTTCCAGTACTCGGTGCCGTAGATGATGACCGTAATCTTCTTGGCGAGCTTCTCGGTCTGCTCGAGGGTGAGGATTTCGAACGCCTCGTCCAGCGTGCCGAAACCACCGGGGAAGACCACCAGCGCCTTTGCGAGATAGGCGAACCAATACTTGCGCATGAAGAAGTAGTGGAACTCGAAATTGAGCGCCGGGGTGATGTAGGGATTTGGCATCTGCTCGAAGGGGAGCTTGATGTTGAGCCCGATGGTTGGGCCGCCGGCATCGTGTGCCCCGCGGTTGGCGGCTTCCATAATGCCGGGGCCTCCGCCGGAGGTGACAACAAAGCGGCGCTGTCGGCCCTTCAGCGTCGTGGCCCAGTCGGTGAGCATGTGGGCTAGCTTGCGCGCGTCCTCGTAGTATCGGGCCATCTCGACAGCGGCTTCCGCACGGCGGCACTTGAGTTCGTTGGCACTGCAATTGTCGAGCTCGGCGCCCTTTGCCGGTTGCTCATGGTGTGGCGCCGGCTCATTGGAATAAGGCTTCTCCAGCAACTCCAGATCGTGCTTCGCGATGTCCAGCGCGTGGAATCGCGCCGAACCGAAGAAGACTACAGTGTCGCGAATGCGTTCGCGGCGGAAGCGGGCCAGTGGCTCGGCGTACTCGGCCATGATCCGAATGAGGCGGCCGTCCGGGCTGTTGAGAAAGGCCGGATTCTCGTAAGCGAGGGAGGCGGATTCCAGCGGTTGCGGTGTTTCGTCAGTCGGCATAGGAGGAATGACTAGGAACGGCGGCGATGGATGATGGCGCTGAATGCGATCCAGATGTTGAGCAGGCCGAGGCCGGAGACGATGCCTCGCACCCAGCCCTGCGCAATGAAGTTGGCAACGTCAGGCCAGTGATTGACCCATGCGTTCGTGGTCCAGATACTGCGCCACGGCAGTAGCACCACAAGCGCACCGACGTAGAGGCGGAGAACGACAAAAAGGATGGTTTCCATCATGAGCAGCCAGCGCGGAATCTGCCGCGGCGGCGGCTCAGGAGGCGCCTGTACCGCGGTGGCCGACTCGTCGCGCGTGCTGAAGAGATTTCCCTGGTCCGCCATTCATTTCCCGCAAAGCTCAAGGAGCGGCCGCAAGGGCCGCTCCCTCACACTCAAGCTTACACGCCACTGGAGGCACCTGGAGAACAGCAGATCTCTCCACTCGCTTCGCTCGGTCGAGATGACGGAGTGCTCTTATCCGGCAACTGGCTGCGCATTGCGCCGGGGACGGCGGTTGGCCTGCAGGATCTTCTTGCGCAGGCGGAGAGATTTTGGTGTGACTTCAACGAGCTCATCTTCGGCGATGAACTCGATGGCTTGCTCGAGGTTTAGCGCCTTGACCGGCACGAGACGGATGGCTTCATCGGCGCTCGACGCGCGCATGTTGGTGAGCTTCTTTTCACGCACTGCGTTTACGTCGAGATCGTTGTCGCGGGAGTGCTCGCCGACGATCATGCCTTCGTAGACTTCGATGCCCGGGTTGACTACCAGCACGCCCCGGTCCTGGAGGCCGTCGAGCGCGTAGGCGGTGGTGGTGCCGGAGCGGTCGGCGATGAGCGCACCGGTGGGACGCTGCGGAATCTCACCCTGGTACTGGATGTAGCCGTCGAAGAGCGCATTCATCACGATGGTGCCGCGTGTTTCGGTGAGCATCTCCGAGCGCAGGCCGATGAGCCCGCGCGAGGGAACACGGAACTCCATGCGAACGCGGCCGGAGCCGTGGTTCGTCATCTTGACCATCTCGCCTTTGCGCGGCCCGAGGCGTTCGATGACAGTGCCGACAAAGTTCTCCGGGATATCGATGGTGAGGTGCTCGACCGGCTCCATCACCTTCCCATCGAGAGTGCGGGTGACGATCTCCGGTCGGCCGACCATGAGCTCGTAGCCTTCACGGCGCATCATCTCGATCAGGATGGCAAGCTGCAGCTCGCCGCGGCCGAGGACCTTGAAGCTGTCGGGCGAGCCGGTCTCCTCGACACGGATGGAGACGTTGGTGAGCAGTTCCTTGTCGAGACGCTCGCGCAGGTTGCGGCTGGTGACGTACTGGCCTTCGCGTCCGGCGGTGGGCGAGTTATTGACCGAGAACTGCATCGCGATGGTCGGCTCGTCGATGATGATCGGCGGCAGCGGCTTGGGGTTCTCGAGGTCGACGATGGTCTCGCCGATAGTGATGCCGGTGACGCCGGCGATCGCCACGATGTCGCCTACTTCTGTCTGTGTGATGTCGGTGCGCTTGAGGCCTTCGAAGGAGAATAGCTTGGTGATCTTGGTCTTCTGCAGCGAGCCGTCCCGCTTGGAGATGTTGACTTCGTCTCCGGTCTTGAGCGTGCCATTGAAGACACGCGCGATGCCGAGGCGGCCGAGGTAGTCGGAGTAGTCGAGGTTGGTGACCTGGATCTGAAGCGCGCCGTTCGCGTCACCGGTTGCAGGCGGCAGCGAGGTGAGGATGGTCTCGAAGAGGGGCTGCAGGTCGGCGCCGGCGGTGTCGAGGGAGAGCGATGCGGTTCCCTGCTTGGCATTGGTGTAGAGGACCGGGAAGTCGAGCTGGTCTTCGGTGGCGTCGAGGTCAATGAAGAGGTCGTAGACCTCGTTCAGGACTTCCTGCGCGCGCGCGTCGGGGCGGTCGATCTTGTTGATGACCAGGATTGGGGGCAGCTTGGCTTCGAGGGCCTTGGAGAGAACGTAGCGCGTCTGCGGCAGCGGGCCTTCGGAGGCGTCGACCAGCAGCATGACGCCGTCGACCATCTTGAGGGCGCGCTCGACTTCACCGCCGAAGTCGGCGTGGCCGGGGGTGTCGACGATGTTGATCTTGGAGCCCCGGTAGTGGATCGCCGTGTTCTTGGCCAGGATGGTGATGCCGCGCTCTTTCTCGAGCTCGTTCGAGTCCATGACGCGCTCGATAATTGTCTCGTTGCTGCGGTAGGTGCCG
>DASVAI010000147.1:0-9841 GCA_036376445.1 Acidobacteriaceae bacterium | reverse complement strand
GTGGATGGCCTTGGCGATGACATCCTTGCCGGTGCCGGTTTCGCCTTGAATCAGCACGGTGAAGCGGGAGGGAGCGACCTGCGCGACCAGGTCCAGGATGCGCAGCATCGACTCGCTCTTGCCGACGATGTTCTCAAATGTATAGCGCTGCTTGAGGGCGCGCTTGAGCTGGACGTTCTCTTCCTCAGTGCGGTGCTGCGCAATGGCAGCGCGGATATCGGCGAGCAGCTTTTCGTTTTCCCAGGGTTTCTGGACGAAGTTGCGCGCGCCGGCGCGAATCGCGTCCACGACGTTGGTCACCGTGCCGTATGCCGTAATCATGATGACCGGCAATTGCGGATGGCGGTCGAGAATGCGCGGCAGCAGGTCGATACCGTTTTCGCCGGGGAGAGCGAGATCCAGCAGCAGAAGATCGTAGGACTGGCGCTCCAGCTCGTCGAGTCCTTTGACGCCGTCCGGCGCCGTGCCCACGTTGTAGCCCTCGAGCACGAGCAGCGTCTCGAGCGATTCGCGGATTGCCGCCTCGTCGTCGATGATGAGAATGCGAGCGGTTTGGGTTTCGCTGGCCGCGGCGTGCGGGGCGAGCACCGTAGTCCCTTCAGACATGCATTGGTTTCCTTGCTGCGGGGAATTCAAGGCGGAATGTCGTGCCGTGTCCCACTGTGCTGTCTACGTGGATGCGGCCGGCGTGTTCCTGGATAATCCCGTAGGTGACGGCCAGGCCGAGTCCGGTGCCGCGGCGCTGTCCCTCGGCGGGCTCATTCTTGGTGGTGAAAAACGGATCGTAGATCCGTTGCATATGCTCGGGCGCGATGCCGGAGCCTGTGTCTGCGATCAGCACGCCGACGCGGCCATTCACTTCAGTGGAGACTCGCAAAGAGCCGCCGGCGGTCATGGCATCCTTGGCGTTGATGAACAGGTTGAGAAACACCTGCTGCAGCTTGTTGGCGTTGCCGACGATGTGTGGCAGCTCCGGCAGCAGCTCGACCTGAAGCCGTACAGCCGCGGTCTTGAACTGGTGTTCGAGCAGCGTCAGCGTATCGCGGATGACCGTGTTCAGGTCGATTTCGGAGAACTCGGTCGAGCCGGTGCGCGAAAAATTCAGCAGGCTGTTTACGATCTCCGAGGCGCGGAAGGTCTGGTTGGTGATGCGATCGAGCAGCGGGGCGAGACGCTCGTCTCCGCGCAGTTGCTTGGCCAGCATCTGGGTATAGCTGGAGATGACGGCCAGCGGCGTGTTCACCTCATGCGCCACACCGGCGGCCAGCAGGCCGACAGAGGAGAGTTTTTCCGCCTGGGCGAGTTGCGATTCCAATTGCATGCGGCTGGTGATGTCATCCACCAGAATAATTCGGCCCACTACGGAAAAGCTGCGCGAAACCAGCGGAGCGATGGCGATGTTTGCGGTGCGCGTCTCGCCTGTCCGCATAGGTAATGGAAACTTGTAGAGGTTGTGGACACCGGGCTGGTCCTTGAGGCGGTGAAACTCAGCCATGAACTCGGCCGGGAAGACATCATCCAGCCGCTTGTTCAGAACATCGACGCGCGGCATGGCGAACATGACTTCCATCTGCGCGTTCCAGCTTTCGACGGTCTCATCAAGCCCAATAGCCAGGATGCCGACGTTGATGGATTCGACGATGTTTTCGTTGAATTCCTTCAGCCGCTCGTATTCCGAGACCTTCTGGGCGAGCGAAGCATAGAGGCGGGCGTTCTGGATGGCGATGCCGACATAAGAAGCGAGAGATTCGAGGACTTCGACGTCCTCGGAGGAGAGGAAGTCGCCCGACGTGGTGCGGCCAAGGCCGACAACGGCAATCGTGCGCTGCTGCACCCGACAGGGCAGGTAGTAGTGCAGGTCAAGCTGCGTGGCGGCGGTGCGCTCCGAATCGCTGAGGTAGAGGGCCTGGCTGGGATTTTCGAAGAAGAGATGGGAGCCTCTCGCTTCGCGATCGGCGGGACGATCGGAGCTGCGTGCGTCAAAGTTGAGGAAGCCGAGATCAAGGGCGCGTGCTGCCGGGCCGGTTACAGGCGTGAGCGCCGCGTCAAGGCCCTTCGCGGCGGCGAGCGTGTAGCGGCCGCGTGGACCATCCAAGAAAAGAGCGACTCGAGAGACCAGCAGAGTCTGCGTAAGGCGATCGGTGACTGAGGCGAGCACAGCATCCAGATCGGTTTCTGAACTGAGACCCCGGCCAAACCCGACCAGCGTCTGGCGGTAGTCGTAGCGGCGGCGGTCGAAGACGCGATCGAGCCGCGCCTGGATGGCGCGCTTCAGCGGATCGAACAATTGCGCCGTAATGATGATGGTGGCGATGAGGCCCCACGCGCCGAAGCTGGGAAGATTCTTGTGGATGAGCTCGGCCGCCAGCGCGACCGCTCCGAAGTAGAGCCCGATGAGCGAAGCAGTGGCCAGGGTGTAGGCGACACCGCGTTTGAAGATCAGGTCTACATCCATCAGCCGGTAGCGGACGATGGCCCAGGAGAAGGTGAGCGGCACAAACACCAGGCAGAGACCGGAGATCTTGGTCAGCAGGCTGGGCATCGGCCAGTCGGCCAGGAACGGAATGACCTGCAGCGCGGTGAAGGGGATGACGGCGAGCAGCGTGCCGCGAGTAAGCCACTTCAATTGCTGGCGGCGTAGCGGATCCTGAGTGAAGCGGTAATGCGCAAAGAAGACGATGGCGGCGAACACGTAGTAGGCCGCTAAATAGCCGACGGCGATCTGATCCAGCCGGAGCCGCAGCCGCTCCGTGGCCGACCAAAGCACGAAGGCCAGACTTTGCAGAGCGATGACGCAGGCGCCCGGCAGATAGACGAGTGCGAGCAGCCAGCGCCGGCGCGTAATAGCCCGGCGATCGCGATTGCGGCTTTCTGGGAAGGCGAGGGCGAAGTGCAGGAAGAGCGCCGGCTGCAGAGCTCCGGCGACGACCGAGCCCCAGTAGATCATCCAGTCGAAGGTGTTCAGCTTGCCGGTGTACTGAAACGAATAGAGAACAAAAGAGACCAGGCACAGTACGTAGAAGTGGGTGGCGTGGGGCGCGGTCCAGCGGCGGAAGAGGACGTAGAGGCCAATCAGCAGATAGACCAGCGCGACCAGCCGAAGCCCTTCATACTGCGAGCGATCGACCGCTGTCAGGATCACGGAGGCGTCGATGCGGACGCCTGAGCGCAGCAGGCTGTAGTCAACGCGGCGATAGACCCCCGTCCGGAACCATTCACGGACCAGATTGGCGAGGCGAGGAGTCGGCTGGTCGCCTGCGGCAAGCAGGACATCGCCCGCCTTGATCCCGGCCAGTTCGCCGGGGCTGCCGGCGGGTACCCGCTGCGCCTCCAGGCCGCTGTGCGCCTCCATCCACCAGATTCCATCCGTTGGCTTTTGATATTGGAGGTCTTTTGTCAGGTTCAGCGAGGCGAAGATGATCGCGGCAAGCGTGAAGAGCGCAAGCGAGACAACGGTAAGCCGTGTTGAAATCGACTTCTGCATGTGCCCTGGAGGATGGACGCGCTAAACGGCTTCAGTTCGTCCAAAGCAAATGGCTTGCCAGCTTCGGCGAAATAGTCCGGGGACGAAATTTCATCCCTAAAATGCTAAAAACAAATAATTTGACCATTCTGCAGGCGCTTTCATCTCCAATCTTGGTGCAATCCATGATAGCCCCGGTTCCGCGAAACGGTAGGTCCCTATGACTCGGCATAGGCAGGCATCGCATTTCTGTAGCGCTGGAGGTACCAGTACGTTTGGCACTCCGAGGACGGTGACCCGGTCAGTCCCGTTTTGCTCCCGGGATACATCTTTTTACAAATCATCGCTTTCTATGTTTCCAGAGTTTGAAATATCGTGCGAGACAGAATGATGTTTACGACGGTCCGGGGGTTCGGATGTCGCTGACAAACTGGATGACCGCCCTGGCCGCATTCAAGCCAAAAGAGGAGTGTATCGGCATTCAGGGCGCGCGGATGCGCTGCCTAACGACAGGCGATGGGCCTGCGCTTCTCCTGCTACACGGATTGCTCGGAACAGCGGATGCCTGGGGAGCGGCGACCGAACGCCTGGCGCAACACTCGGCGGTGTACGCGCCGGATGCCCTCGGAATCGGCGGATCAGACCGGGTGCCGCATCTGGATGTCAGTCTCGCGGCGACGGCCGGACGTCTGATCGCACTGATGGACGCGCTTGGCATTGGCCAGGCCGATGTTGCCGGAACCTCTCATGGCGGCGCGGTGGCTTTGATGCTTGCGGCGCTGCATCCGGAGCGCGTGCGATCGCTCGTTCTGCATGCTCCTGCTAATCCATTCTCCGACATCGCCGATCCGCTGATTCGTTTTTACAGAACGAACCTCGGACGCTGGTTTGCGGGACGGCTCCCTTATTTGCCGGCGAGTATGCAATCGCTTGCCCTGGGACGCATGTACGGGGACGCGGGCCGCATTCAAAGCGGGTCGCTGGAACGCTACATCTCGTCGCTGCGGATTCCGGGAACTATCGATTACGTTCTCAGCATCCTGGATCGTTGGGAGCTGGACATGGCGGAACTGGAAGCAGCGCTGCCGGGTGTCCGCCGGGTTCCGGCGCTCCTCTTGTGGGGCGATCGCGATCGCGCCGTGAGCCTGCGGAGCGGGGAACGGCTTGCGGAGTATTTCGAGAACCCATCCTTGATCGTCATTCCCGGAGCCGGTCATCTGCCGCATGAAGAAGTCCCCGTTGCGTTTACCGGGGTCATCAACAGTTTTCTGGGCGGCCTGAATCGGGGCCACCCTCATCCAAAAAAGAGAATCCACGATGCAGCCTAGCGTGTCACCGAATGAAGGAATTGGAGGACGGATGAAACGACTTCAGAGCAGTATAGGAACCCTGCTGGTGAGTACGGCGCTGCTCGCGGGCGGCACCATGCCCATGCTTGCGCAGACAGCCAGTCAGGACGTCAAGAATGCGGGAACCGATACCAAGGACGCGGCGAAAGATACCGGACACGCCGTGAAGAAGGGAACCAAGAAGACCGTAGATAAGACCAAGGAGGGCACGGAAAAGGCGTACGACAAGACGAAGGAAGGCACGGAAAAGGCGTACGACAAGACCAAGGAAGGCTCGGAAAAGGCGTACGACAAGACCAAGGAAGGCACAAAGAAAGGCGTCCACAAGACAGCGAGGGCTACCGAGAAGGGCGCCGATAAAGTTGCCGGCAAGACCGAGACCACACCGAAGACCGAATCGCCGCAATAGCTCAAGCGCCAGATGCAACGGGCGCGCAATTCAGGAGATTGCGCGCCCATTGCTTTTCAGTCTGCGAGATACACGCCGCGGCGGTGGAAGCGCGGATCGGTGAGTTGCTGCAACATAAACTCCGCCACGTCTGCCCGGGAGATGTGAAAACTGCTGGAAGGAACGCCGTCCGGCAGTACACGAAAGCTTCCGGTGGCAGGGCCATCCGTGAGGCGCGGTGCACGCACGATCGTGTAGTCAAGATCGCTGGCCGCAAGGAAGCGCTCCTGTGCGCGCTGGTCCGCCATGGGATGACGCAGAACAGTGGCTCGCACGATTCCGAAGAGCAGCCTGACAATCGGCGCCTGATATTTGCCTGCGGGATAAAGTGCGCCTGCAGCGCCGACGGTGATGAGACGATCCACCGAGTGGAAGTGCATGCCGCTGATGATGATTGGGACGGCGCGGCTGAGGACGGGATCTGTCTTGATGGTGCGCGTGCCCAGCGCGCAGAAAACCGCGCGATGTCCGTCAATGGCATCACCAACGGATTGCGGATCGAAGATATCGCCCTGGAGAATGCGGAGTCCGTCGCGAGACTCGAGCGATTGCGGGTTGCGCACGAACGCAGTCACGGCATGACCGAGCTCGAGCGCTCCGGCGACAATCAGCCGCCCAATTCCTCCGCTGGCACCAAAAACTATGACCTTCATGAACGCTCAGGGGACCGCAAAGGCCACTATACAGTCCTGCTCCGGACATTGCGGTTACGCGCTGAGACAAACTGCGTATCGGCTCGCACATCCCATCTTGTGAAGGAGTGAAATCGACCATGCCGGAACATATTGCATTGGAAAATATTGAGTCGACACTGATCGGCCTGATCGAAACGCTGCGCAACAGCCAGGAGGGATTCAAGGAACTTGGGCATCGTCTTCATAATAATGGGCAGGCGAAGCACTTGTTTCTGGAAGAGACGCAGAGACGGGCCGCATATGCGGCGGAGCTTGAGAATGAGCTGCACCGAATGGGTGTGCACGATGTGAAGGCGGGCGCGACGCCGGGAGGCAAAGCGAGGCTTCTCTGGGGAAAGGTCCAGGCGAGCATGGCGGGCGGCCAGAAGTCCCTGTTGTCCGCGGCTGTCGAAGGAGATGAAGCTGCGACGAAAACATACGCGCAAGCGCTCAGGAACGAGCTGCCTCTGCCTTTGCGCGAGATGCTGGACCGGCAATTTGCCCACATTCAAAGAGCGCACGATGAGGTGCGGGCTCTGCACGATCTGGGTCGCCGCGAAGCGTGAGTTGGGCGAAGCTTAATCGCGCAGCGAATGCGGACGTCCCGCGAATGCGAACGCGATAAAGCCGAGAATGAGCACCAGCGCTTCCACGTGCACCGATTCACGATGGAGCTGATCGAACTGGACTCGCGCGGGGCTCGATTCCGGCAGAGCGGCGACGCCCAAATTGCCGCCTGCGGCGGCCTGGGCTATATCCATGCGCGGAATAATCGAGAACTGCGAATAGGCGGTGAGCACCACCATGGCGAGCACCAGTACCGCCTGCGGAACCACCGAATGCCAGCGCACGCGCCCCCGCAGCAGGAAGCTGAAGATGAGAAACAATACGCCGCAGATGAGTCCCATGTAGTGCAGATGGCGCAGCGTGCCGCCCACCACCAGGCCCGCGCTGTGGATGCCTTCCGCGGGATTGAGGAAGAGCGTTGGCAGCTCGCCAAAGGCCACCGCAGCAACCTGCACAAACAAGAGCAGGGCGCCCAGCCAGATACCGAGCGCAAGAAGTGAGAGCGTGGTCAGTACGCTTCGCATGGCATCACAAGGATGCCTGAATCACGCCACAAGTGGAAGCACAGATTCTGCTCATCGCTTACGGCTGCATTTGCGACGGACGGCCGGTCAGCCGCTCGATGCGCTTGGCGATCGGCGGATGGGTGGAGAAGAGTTCGGCGAACCCGCCGCCGGAGAGCAGCGGCTGCACGATAAACAGGTGCGCGGTCGAGGGCGTGGCGCCCAGTGGCAGGCGCTTCGAATAGGCATCGAGCTTCTGCAGGGCGCTGGCCAGCGCATATGGGTTGCCGGTCATGTGCGCGCCGGTAGCGTCCGCCTCATACTCGCGCGAGCGCGAGACGGCGAGTTGAACAAGCATCGCGGCGATCGGCGCCAGGATGAGCATAAACAGCGCGGCCAGTCCGCCGCCGTTGCGGTCGCGGTCACTGCCCCCTCCATATCCAAAGATCATGGCGAAGCGCCCGGTCTGCGCAAGAATAGTGATCGCGCCGGCAAGAGTCGCGGCGATGGAGCTGATTAGGATGTCGCGGTTGCGGACGTGGCCCAGCTCATGGGCGAGCACGCCTGCCAGTTCTTCATCGTTCAGCAGCGAGAGGATGCCCTGGGTGACGGCGACCGAGGCGTGCTGCGGGTTGCGGCCCGTCGCGAATGCATTCGGCGAGTCGCTGGGGATGACGTAGATCTTCGGCATCGGCAGGCCGATGCGCTGCGTCATCTGCTCGACCACGCTGTAGACCCGGGGGAGCTGCTCACGCGTGACCGGCTGCGCGCGGTACATGGAGAGAGCGAGCTTGTCCGAGTAGAAGTAGCTGAAGAAGTTCATCGCCACGGCAATCACCAGCGCGATGATCATTCCGTTGCGGCCGCCGAAGTACTGGCCGAGGAAGAGCAGAAAGAGTGTCAGAGTCGTGAGCAGTAAAGTGGTCTTCAGCGTATTCATAGGTCGTTCCAATTCCGCAGCTAGAGCAAGCGTACTCTCCCGCATGCGGACTTGCTGATTAGACGCCTCAGGTCGGGAATGGTTCCAGGATGCTGCGAGAGTGCCGGGACATCGGGTCTTCTCCCTCTTACAGCTCTTCCGCTGTTCCACCCCACTCCTTCGGGTGCACATCCGCGACCGACTCGGAAAAGGTCCACATGCGCCCCGCGAAGTCCACCGCGTTGTACTGCCGCTCGCCGTAGGGATAAGTCACCGGCTCCTGAGTAATGCGTGCGCCGTGCCCCTGCGCGCGCTTCATGTGTGCGTCGGCATCCTCCACGCGCACCATCACGCAGTGGCCGCTCTCCGGAGCCGCGCCGCTCTCGTGCTCGCGCAACTCCCGTACCACCACCGCGCCATCGCCCACGTTCAATTGCACCCGGTGTGTTCCAATGCGCAGCCGCACCGTGAATCCAAAAGCATCGCACAGCCACGCGGCCGCTTTGCTCACATCCGGATACGCCAGCACCGGAATCACCGTAGCCCGGGGGATCGATCGGTTTGACAGCATTGCACGTCCTCCTTGCTTGGCCTGGAGCCACGCGTTCCAGAATGGGCCGGCCGCGCTCTTTTCCACTGGAAAGTTGCCGGTTTTATACCTTCAAATTGCTATCCTTAAATCAGACGTATTGTTTGAGCAAGCTGGCCACGGGTGGGGAACCCGTGGCCTTCTTCTTGCAAATCCCTTTATTTGGATATCTTTAGCTGCTAAGTCCTTTATACACCGCAGTTAGCTATCGGCACGCCCGCTAACCGCATGAAAACAAAGCAGCTATGACGCAGAAGAGGCGGAGGGTGGGGGAGGGGGTACTCCCGGGCAAACGACAAAGGGCTGCGTCGCCGCAGCCCTCATTGGACGGGGCCTGTTCCGACGTGTTCGGTCGTGCTCGCATTGAACTTCTGATAGTTATCAAAGCGGATTGCGAGCGCGACGTGAAAGCCGACCAGGAGAGCGGCCTTGCCGTCGAAGCGGCCGTCAACGGTAGTGGGCAGCCACGCTTCATTGCGAATCAGCCCCTGTTGAAAAGCAAAGCGGCTGCCCGGATTCACGGTGGCGAACAGCCCGAAGCCGATCCGCAACGGCTGATCGAAGGTGGCCTCCATCCGCCTGACTTCGCGCTCGCCCTCATCGATCCAAACAGTGCCCCGCACCTTCTTGACTGCGTCTTCACTGCGCCCGTGTGATTTTGCGTTCGGGTCACCCACGAAATCGACGGCAATGGTGGGCCGTCCATCTTCGATAACCCGCCGCGGATTGCTGAATTTCGTGATCGCCAGCAGCCGCGAAACACTTACCTCGTCCTTGTCCGGCTCGCCATAAGGCTGCGAGGCATATTTCACCGCCTGTTTGGTGGCGCGCTCTTCTTCCTTCTTCAGATCGTCCGCGCTCAGCGGCTTGCCGTCCTTGCTGACGAGCGTCTCGATCGCGTGGCCGTGCACGAAGAAGACGTTGCTCACGCGATCTTCGACGCGTCGCACCTGGCCTTTCTTGTCGTACATCGTGATCCTCTGGTGCTGGCGGAAGGTGTACTCTTCGCGGGCGCGGTCCAGCTTCTCCTGGTTTGCCTCCACGCTGTGCAGCAACGTGGAAACATCCGGCAGCGGAGCATCCGTAATCTGCGCGGGAGTAGGCGCGGCCGCACATACTGTTGCCCCGATGAACACCGCGGCCGGGATGATGGTGGGGATTCGCAAGGCTGTGTTCATGCTACCGTAGCCTCATTCTGGGACAGGGACGGAGGGATCCGTGCTGGGATTGCTGCTGCGCTGGATCATCGGTGCGATCGCACTTGTGGTGATTGCTTATTTTGTTCCCGGCTTTCATATCCGCGACTGGTCGTCGGCATTCATCGCGGTG
>DASVAI010000135.1:0-2560 GCA_036376445.1 Acidobacteriaceae bacterium | reverse complement strand
TGCACGTTGCGGTGGCAGATGGCGCGGTCGCTCAGCTCATTCGTGAACGCAGGCGAAATCAGCGTCTCACCGCTCGAATGCGCGTCTTCGGGGACCGAGTCGCCTTCCTGTTCATGGATGGTGAGCGGCACAAAATAGTACGCGCGATGCTTCAGCGCGCCGGCCACGTCCCGCGGGATCGCGCCGATCACCTGTTCCAGCTCGCCCGGCGGCAGCTTGTGGTCGCCAAAGGTGGCGTAGAAGATGCCATTCTCCGATTGCTGCACTGGCGTCTGGCGAGCCACCTGGGCGGCCGGCAGCAGCTCAGTCTGTGCGATGTGCCCCATCTTGAGTATTCTAGCTGAGAGCGTTCTCTCTCTATGTCTGCAATCTCTGCCAGCAACTCCGGCCCCGCTCCCCACGCACGGCCCCCCCATGACACCTTTCTCATTTTCGGCTTTCCGGTGGGCGACTTCGGCCTCTTCGCGAACACGCTGATCTCATTCGCGCTGGGCTTCATGGCCTTCTTCGGCGTCACATTTCTCAGCATCTTTGGCCTGATGATCTACAACCGCGCCGGAGGCCACCACGTGACGCTCGACACCAGCTACAAGTTCATTGCGCTGCCGGCGGGAATTTTTGTGCTTGTCGTCAGCTTCGCCGCGCTGTTCATTCTCTGGCTGCGGCGCAAGCTCGCGAGCCATTCCTGAAGAACCCATGTCAGTTGTCACCGTCACTGCACCAGAGACCGCCTCGGCCGAACAGCAGCGCGAGTGGTGTGAGCGCCTGGAGCAGGGCTGCATCCTTTTCTTTCCGGCCAGCCCAATTCCGCTTGCTGAGTCCGACCTGCAATTCTTGCGGGGCCAACAGCAAACCGACAGCTCGCTGCACAAGAATATTGCGTATAAGCCGAAGTCCGGCGAGCTGACCGGCGTTGACACGAAAACTGCCAATCAGGCAGCGGTCGATCGGCTGCGCACGATCATGCGCGGCTACTCGCAGTCGGTGACGGCGTTTCTTACCGGCTTCCTTGCGCCGTACGCCGGGCGCTGGCAGCTTGATTACGCGAGCTTCCGGCCGCAGGAGGAGCAGGGACGCGACCTGCCGCTGCGCCGCCGCAATGACCTGCTGCACACGGATGCGTTCCCCACGCGGCCCACGCATGGCGCGCGCATTCTCCGCTTCTTTAACAATATTCATTCCACGCGCACGCGCGATTGGATCGTGAGCGACCCGTTTCGGACTGTCGCCACAAAATATGCGCCGGCGGAGATTGCGCTGCCGCGGCCGGAGTCGCAGGTCGGCCGCACTTTCAAATCGTTTGCGACGGGCCTCGGGCTCGGGGCTGCCGCGCCCGCGCTGAAGCGCTCGCCCTATGACGATTTCATGATGCGCTTCCATAATTTCCTGAAGGAAAACCATGAATTCCAGAGCTCGTGCGCCAAGTATGACTATCAGTTCCCTGCGGGATCGAGCTGGATGGTCTACACCGACATGGTGCCGCACGCGGTGCTCGCAGGCCAATATGCACTGGAGCAGACGTATCTGATTGCTCCGGATGCGATGGTTGCGCCGCAGCATGCGCCGCTTACCGTGCTTGAAGAGCTCAGCGGTGCCAAGCTGGTGTAGGCCGCGCCGCTGCCCGCGATTGACGCGATCGAGACCAGTGCCTGATATTCTTCCTGCCGACTGCAATTCTTCCTGGAGGCATCACCCTATGCATACCGCTCGCGCGGCCGCGCTGTTGGCGCTGGCTGGCGCTATTCTTTCGTTCCCGCTTTCCAACGTCTCCGCCGCATCGAAAGAAAAGAAAGCACGCACCAGCGAACCCGCTGCCCAGGTCAATCCGTGGGACGTTCCTCAGCCCGCAGTCGAAAAACTGGACCTGAACGCGTATGCGCGCATTCGCGAAGAGGGCCTAACGCATTCGCACGTGATGGAGCTGGCGTCCGCGCTGATGGATGATATCGGCCCCCGCCTGACCGGCTCGCCCAACATGCAGAAGGCGAATGACTGGACGCGCGATGAACTGACGCGCCTCGGGCTTTCCAACGCGCACCTGGAAGACTGGGGCGAGTTCGGCATGGGCTGGCAGCAAATCAATACCTGGGTGCGCATGACCGCGCCCGATAGCGCGATGCTAATTGCACAGGCGACACCGTGGTCGCCGGCGACGAATGGCCCGGTGACCGGAGATGCCATCAACGTGCAGATCAACGACGAGAAGGACTTCGATAAGTACAAGGGCAAGCTTGCAGGCAAGATCGTGCTGCTGGGCGAGATGCGCGACGTGCCCCCGGTCGACAAGCCGCTATTCGAGCGCTACACCGAAAAGGACCTTCAGGAGATTTCGGAGTACGAGCAGGCCGCGCAACGAAACTTCGAACAGCGCCTGCAGGCATATCTGAAGCGCGCCGCGCTCCGCGACAAGATTGCCGCGTTCCTAACGGATGAGAAGGTGGCCGGCGTGATCCTGCCCAGCCGCGACGGCAAAAACTCCGGCGGATCGGGCGGCACGTTCTTCGATGACAACGGCGCGGCGCTCGGCATGCAGCCCTACAAGGCAGAAAAAGCCGTGAAG
>DASVAI010000034.1:0-15878 GCA_036376445.1 Acidobacteriaceae bacterium | reverse complement strand
TCGTCGGAGACGCTGCCGTGAAGTTTGCCGGATCAGGCACCGGCATCGGCGGCAATTTGGCCGGAGCCGATGGTTGCGAAGGCGCGCTCTGCGCCGATGGCGCTTCCGGCGGATTCGCCTGGCTGAACGCCGGGACTGCGGTGGTCGAAGCGACACAGAGCAATCCCGCGAGTACGCTGCTGCGCACGTGACTAGTCATCGAGATATCTTCTCCAAAGACCTGAAAGTTAAACCTGCACTTTCACTGCTATCGGGAAACGCCGGCCACTGCCGAAAGACTTCGCCGTAACTTTCAGGATGGGCGCCGCCTGCTGCCGCTTGTACTCGCTCTGCTCGATCAGCTTGACCACCCTCTGCACCAGCGCCAGATCGAGGCCTTGCTGGTCTGCAATAGCCTGCATGGGCATGTATCGCTCGACATATGCCTCCACCAGCGGATCCAGCACTTCGTACGGCGGCAGCGAATCCGTATCGAGTTGACCCGGCCGCAGCTCAGCCGAGGGCGGCTTCTCCAGAGTCGCTCGCGGAATCACCTCGCGCTCGCGGTTCACATAATGCGACAAGCGATAGACTCGCGTCTTCACTAGGTCGCCGATCACCGCCAGTGCGCCCACCATGTCCCCGTACAGCGTGGAGTAGCCCACCGCCATCTCCGACTTGTTCCCCGTCGTCAGCACCAGCGCCCCGAGCTTGTTGGAGAGCGCCATGAGCAACACGGCGCGGATACGCGACTGTATATTCTCCTCCGTCGTGTCCGCCGCGCGCCCGGCAAACACCGGCGCCAATGCTTCGCCAAACTGACTGAAGATACTGTCAATCCGGATCGTCTCCAGGCGAATGCCGAGGTTTTCTGCAAGAGCGCGGGTGTCGTCGATCGACCCCTGCGACGAATAGGGGCTCGGCATGCTGACGCCGATCACGTTCTCTTTGCCCAGCGCATCGACGGCAATCGCCGCGACCAGCGCCGAATCGATTCCGCCGCTCAGCGCGATCAATACCTGTTTGAAACCGCATTTGCGAATGTAATCGCGCGTTCCCATTACCAGCGCGGCATAGGTGGCTGCATCGTCCCCATCTGCGGTTTTGTGCAGATCGCCCGTACCCGCCGCCATGTCCACCATCACCAGATCCTCGGCAAACGAGGATCCCTGGGCAATTATCTCCCCGCGGGCATTCAGTGCCAGGCTGGTGCCGTCAAAGATCAGGCTGTCGTTGCCTCCCGTCTGATTCACCATCAAGATGGGTAGCCGGTGATGCCGTGCCGCGGCGGCCAGCATCTCGGCCCGCTGCTCGCGCTTTCCCTGCCAGAAAGGAGAGGACGAGATGTTCAGAATCAGCGTTGCGCCCTGCCGTACCTGCTCGTCGACAGGATCGACCGTATATAGCCTCTGCTTCCAGTAACCTTTGTCGTTCCAAGCATCTTCGCAGATCGTCAGCGCCACCCGCTCGTTCGCGATCTTCACCACATCCTGGCACTCCGCCGGCGCAAAATAACGCTGCTCATCGAAAACGTCGTAGTAGGGCAGCAGCATCTTGCGCTGCGTAAAGACGATCTCCCCGTTCTGCATCAGGACGGCGGCGTTGCTCACCCGCTTGCCCGCGCCCGGCTGCGAGGGCGCCAGCGTGCCGCAGATGACGGAGATGGATTTTCCGGCGGTCGCCTCTCGGGCTATTTCCGCCGCAGCCTCGACCGCCTGCTTCACAAACGACGGCTTTTCCACAAAATCGCCGGTCGGATAACCGCAGACACAGAGTTCCGGGAAAACCACCAGGTCCGCGCCCCGCTTCTCCGCCTCGCGTACGTTCTGCAGAATCCGCGCTGTATTGCCTCGAAAATCGGCAACTGTTGGATCAATCTGCGCCAGCGCAATCTTCACAGGATCAGTGTATCGAAGAAGGCAAAGAAAAAGGCCAGCACTCGGGCTGGCTCCGTCGTGCATCGATTCAATACTAGCTGCCGGTTCCGGAGATGACCACTCCGATCGTGCGCACGAGAATCTTCACGTCCAGCCACAGACTCCAGTTCTCGATATAGGCCGTGTCCAGCGAGATGTAACTGTCAAAGGAAGGATCCTGGCGCGCCTGCACCTGCCAAAGGCCAGTGATGCCCGGCAGGACATTCAGGCGCCGCAGGTGATTCAGTTCGTAGCGCTTCACCTCAAGCGCGATCGGCGGCCGCGGACCCACCAGGCTCATATCCCCTCGCAGCACGTTTATCAGTTGCGGCAGCTCATCGAGGGAATACTTCCGCAGGAAACGGCCGGTGCGGGTGATCCGCGGATCGTTTGTGATCTTGAACAGCACCGAATCGCGCTCGTTCATGTGCAGGACCTCGGTCCGCCGCCCTTCCGCATCCCGTACCATCGTGCGGAATTTGTAGCAGCGAAAGACGCGGCCTTTCTTCCCGATGCGTTCCGAGGTGTAAAGGATAGGTCCCTTTGAGTCTGCGCGCACCGCAATCGCGATCGCCAGCAGCGCCGGCCAAAACAGCACCAGCCCAATACTCGAAATTGCAATGTCGAGCATGCGTTTCATCACCATCCCCAGCACCGGTACCTCGCCGCGATGCAGCGGAATCGTCGGAAACTGACCGATGTATTCGATAGGACTGTTCCACGCCAGTCCATCGTAGAGGTCCGGCACCACTCGTATGTCGACGCTTGCCTCACGTGCCTGGTGCACCAGGCGTTTCACCAGCATGCGCTCGCACGGAGCGGCCAGGAAAATCTCGTCGACAAAGTGCTTGCGCGCCAGCTCCAGCACCTCCTCAATCGAACCCAGCACGTCGGCGCTCTCCATCGCGCCGTCGCTTTCAAACCCGGGCACCTGGACAAATCCCTTAAAGGTAAAGCCGAGGTGACGAATGCTCTCGATGTGATGCTTGAGCGCCTGGCCTACCCGCCCCGTTCCCACCACCAGAATGTTTCGCGTCTCGATGCCGCGGTCGTAGCGCCGGTACACGATCCCGCGCCAGACAAGACGGCGCGCGCTCACGAGTATCGCGGTAAACACGATTGTCAGCAGAGCCACGCCTCGGGAAACTTCCTTGCCGCGCCCAATCACGTACAGGCTGCCGCAGAGCAGCAGACCGGCCGTGCAGCATGCCTGAATAGTGAGCCGCTGGTCGTGCAGGGTATTGCGCAACTGAATCGGCGCATAGAGATGAAGGCGCCGGCTGACGAGAATCAGCGCAAGGATGAACCATCCCAGAAAAAATCCCGTCAGCCACGGGCTCGTAGTGAACGCCGATTGAAGGCGGAGTGCGGAGTCGCCATCCATGAAGCTTGCGAGGATGAAGCTGCCTAGATAGACCTTTACTGCGATAGTCGCCGCAATGAGGACGGAAAGCACATCGCACAAAGCCCAGAAGAGCGCCACGCGAAAAGACTGCGACCATAGGCTCGACCGCACCTCCGCCACTGTGCGGTTGCCGGCAGAATGGAACCGCTCTGCAGCCTGAATACGCGGAACAAACTCAGGGGTGCTCATCGGGGGACTCAATTGCTCCAGGTCAACGGCAGCGCAAGGCGAAAATGCAGTTTGGAAAATTCAGATCGGAATCGTATCGGTGAATCACTGAAAGAACTCCCGGGCGACAACTCACGTTGTCTCCTCATGTTCGCGTCCGGTTCCATTCCAGTGTTCCTCGCCTGCAACTCGTCTGCGGCCCGCGTTGAAGCCTGCGCCGGCTGGATGGCGCATTACTTGCAAAACGAGCCAATCTGATCTCCACAAGTGGGGGCCCGGGTTTTTTCTCTGACGCACCGATTGTACGGCGAGGCCGCCGCTTACCGTATGTAGGAAAAGCAATAAAAAAATAACTAACTTGTCAGAGATCGTCTCTAAAAAATCTCCGCGGCAAGTATGTGTTTCCCAAACATCCCATTCCGGGCATAAGCTGCGCAACCTTTTGTTCACAGATTTCCACAATCGCGCATGACACTTCTGAGTCATAGCCAATCGGCGAAAGCGTCATACTTCCGGTAAGACCAACGAATCAAGTTGCAGAAACTGTTGCAGAATCTCATCGCTGTTGCGCTTCATCTCGTCCATAGTCCCAAAGAAGTGGACTTTCCCCTGGTGCAGGAACACCACATGATCCGCTAACCGCTCTGCAAACCGCATATCGTGCGTTACCACGACGCTGGTCAGGAGCAGTTGCGTCTTAAGCTTCTGGATCAGGTCGCCCAGCAGCCGCCCGATCAGCGGATCCACCATGGTCGTCGGCTCGTCATACAGGATGGCTTGCGGTTGCGCTGCCATCGCCCGCGCAATCGCCACCGAACGCTTCATCCCGGTGGACAGATCGGAAGGCAGCAGATCGGTCATTCCCGTCACACCAACCATCTCCAGCAAGCCTTCGACGATCTTCTGGATCTGGTCCTCTTCCAGCTCTTTCCGTTCGCGTAATGGAAATGCGACGTTCTCGCCAACACTCAGCGAATCGAAAAGCGCCCCGCTTTGAAAGACCATCGTGACCTTCTTGCGGACTTCGTCCAACTCCTGGTCATTGAAACCAGTAATATCCTCGCCCGCCACCAGGATCCTGCCCTTGTCCGGCTTCAGGAAGCCCATGATTTGCTGCAGGGAAACCGATTTGCCCACTCCCGACCGCCCCAGGATGCACAGCGTCTCGCCCGTCATCACCCGGAAGCTCACATCGTCGAGAACATGCAGGTCGCCAAAAGACTTTGAAACGTGATCGAAGACAATGTATGGCTCCGGGGCGGACGTCTCGGGCGCATTCCCGTTCTGTTGCGCGAGCGCATCGGTGCGGAGGACTTCCGGAGGAATATCCAGCGGCTGATCGCTCGGCGGCGGAGGCAGCGGTACTACCTCACCGCCTTCCGGAATGGCGCTGCGCAGCAACGCAGACTCTTCGGGCGTTTCGCCGTCCCGGTCAGTTTTTGGCGCCCCCGGATCCGGCCCGGGTGCTCCATCCTCGTTCTCGTCGTCCATTCTCATAGCATAGGACCCGCGGAGAAGATCGTTTCCGCAAGCGCCACATCTTCCGGAGCGTTGCAATTCATAAACTGCAGATAAGCCGGCAGCGGCGAATTCCACGCGCCGGTCGCCAGAAGCGTCTCTGTGTTAAATAAATCCATCGCGCCCCGGGAGGCGCTCCGTTCCACCGCATGCATGGCTTTGTACTTTCCTTCCGCGAGCGCCATTTTCACGGCAGGCAGCATCTCCCGCCGGTAGACGCCACATAGCGGCTGCGGTTCGCCACCCACACACGGCACTGTAGCGATGGCACAGGTGCTCCACGCCCGCGCAAGCATTCGCGCCAGAAACTCGGGCTCCAGCAGCGGCAGGTCCACACCCAGCACCAGCACGCGATCCGCATCGCTCTCGGCCAGAGCCGTCTCGATTCCGCTTAACGGCCCGCAATCCGGATGCGCATCGCGCATGACCTCTGCCGCGACATTCGGTACGGTCTGGCGCAGCCCGGCGACTCGCGCGCGCAGTCCCAGCGAATGAATTTTCTCCAGCATGTGTCGCAGCAGCGGACGGCCGCCCAATAACACCGCGGCCTTGTCGCGCCCCATACGCAGGCTTCGCCCGCCCGCCAGCACCCAACCTTCCGCTTCCATCGGCTCAGCCGCCCACGCGCTCCAGCATGCCGATAACCGACTCGATCCCACGATAGAAATTTGCGATGTGGAACTTCTCGTTCGGCGCGTGAAGATTATCGTCGGGCAATCCGAAGCCCATCATGACAGACGGAATTTTCAGGTGTCGCTCGATGTCGCCGACAATCGGGATCGATCCGCCGCCGCGGATGAAGACCGTCTCCTTCCCAAACACTTCCTTCATCGCTGCCACGGCTGCTGTCACGTAAGGATTGTCCGTGCGGATCACCAGCGGGTCTGCGGAATGAATCAAGCGCACTTCCACCGTCACACCCTTCGGCGCGAGCGAAGCAACGAAGTCCCGGTACTTCGCAAAAGTGATCTCGGGCTTCATCGCCGGCACCAGTCGCATGGATACCTTCGCGACTGCACGAGCCGGAATCACCGTCTTTGCCCCGGCCCCGGTGAACCCTCCCGGTATTCCGTGAACATCAAGCGTCGGCCGCGCCCACGTTCTCTCCAGGACGGAGAAACCCGCTTCTCCCGTGAGAACCGCCGAACCCACTTCTGTTTTTCGATAATGCTCCTCATCAAACGGCAGATGCTTCCAGGCGGCCTTCTCCTCTGCCGAGGGCGCCTCCACGTCGTCGTAGATGCCGGGGATTAAAATCCTTCCGTCCCGATCCTTCAGCCCGGCGATGATCTGCGCCAGAGCCACAAACGGATTCGGGGCGGCGCCTCCATACATGCCCGAATGCAGATCGGTTTTTGCGCCGCGCACCTCGATCTCGGTGTAGATCAAGCCGCGCAGCCCTACGCACAGGGTTGGCAGCTCCGGCGCAAACATCTCCGTATCAGACACCAGCGCAAAGTCTGCCTTCAGTTCCTCGGCATGATCGCGCACAAACGCTGCAATTCCTTCGCCGCCTACTTCTTCTTCGCCTTCCAGAAGCACGCGTACATTCAATGGCAGCGTTCCGCCACTCGCATGGAACAGCGACTCCAGCGCCTTCAGGTGCATGTACATCTGCCCTTTGTCGTCCACTGCGCCACGCGCATAGAGATTTCCGTTCCGCTCGGCCGGCTCAAAGGGCGGCGTCTGCCACTCATCCAGCGGATCGGGAGGCTGCACATCGTAGTGTCCATAGCAGAGCACGGTTGACTTTCCTGGGGCGTGCAGCCATTCGCCATAGACCAGCGGATGCCCCGAGCGTTGCGCGGTCGATGTCTCAATCAGCCTAACCTTCTCGAGCCCGATCCTTTTCATCTCCCCCGCCAGCAACTCCGCTGCGCGCCGCGTGTCGCCCTTGTGTTCCGGCAAGGTCGAGATGCTCGGAATCCGCAGCAGCTCCTTCAGCTCATTCAGAAATCGCGACTGGTTCTCGCGCGCAAATGCAATCGCAGCACTCGACATATCGTTCCCTCATCGGCGTAGGATCTCATTGCAGAGCCGATAACGGCCTGCGAAATCTCTGCCTCGGTACTTACTCGTGAAGCTTCGGCTGTCCTCCCTTGTTCCACGCAGGAACAAAGCTGCTGTCCGCCAGCCAGCGCACCGGATTCACCAGCGACTGGATCGCCGCGGTCATGAACGCCACATCCAGATGTTGCAGATCATCATCCGGCTGATGATAAGTCGGCGGAGTGCCCCAACCCGCCGCAGTGTGCGCCACCACGCCTTTCAGCGCTAGAGCGTAGTTGTCCGAGCGCTCGAAGAAATGCTGCTCCGGATAGGGATCGGCGCCCAGCAATGCTCCATGCCGTTTCAGTGCGGGCCCCAGGTTCGATCGGTCCCACCCGGTAAAGAGCAGCACGCCTTTCGGCATCTTCGGATCCTGACTGCCGATCATTTCGAATTCCAGATTCGCCACCAGGCGCTTCAACGGCACCGGGGGATGCTCCCCAAAATACGTCGAGCCCAGTTCGCCCGCTTCCTCGCTGCCATAGCAAACGAACAGTACGCTCCGCCTCAGGCGTGGCCCGGAGGCCAGCGCGTGCGCCAGTTCCAGCACGGCCGTGGTGCCCGCCGCATCGTCGTTCGCGCCGTTGTAGATTCCATCGCCGGTCGAGCCAGGCCTCATCCCGAGATGATCCAGATGTGCAGACAACAGGATTGTTCCCGCCTTCGCATCTGTCCCGGGCAGATACCCGATCGCGTTGTAGGTGTAGCGCGGAGATTTCTGCGGCATCAGCGGCAGCGCGAGCGCCACCGTCTCGCCATCCTTCACAATGCCCATCTTCGTCATGGCAGCCTGGGTAAGCGCCACAATCGTCGGCCGTGGTCGACGCTCAGGCGCATCCGCCAGGCGCATGGGAATGCGCGGTTTGCCTCCGGTCATCTCCATGACCTTTCGCGTGGCGTCACCTTCCTCCAGCAGCACCGCCGCCGCCGGCACAGAATAGAGTGACCGCAGCGTCTGCATTGCCTGCTCGCCTGCCGGTAGGTGCTCGACCAGCAAAACCGTCCCAGCGCTGATCTTCGCGTTCTTCACCTGGTTCGCATCGAGCCGCAGCAAGGGCCCGCTCGCGGGCTTGCCGTTCGCCAGCAACAGGTGGAAGTCGCCACCTTCCTCCAGCGTTGTGCCACCCGCCGTGATGGTTCCTTGCCCGTTGAGTATCGGCTGCATCACTTCCGCACGCTGGATGTAGCCCATCATTCCCGGCGCTGTCTTCAACCCATAGGCCCGGAACTCGCTTGCGACGTAGATCGCGGTCACTTCCTCATCGTGTGTCGCGCTGCCCCGCCCCTGCATGGCGTCGCTGGCTAAAAACTCCTCGTGCGCCCGCACCCACTCCGGCTTCACCGTCCAGGTGCGCGGGCGCTGCGCCCCGGCAATCGGTGCAGCGAAAAGCACCGCCGCACCACAAACCAACCATGTCCATCGATTCAGGTGCAACGACTCTCCCCATAGCGCGCTCCATCCTGCAAGCGGCTTCTGCATGCCTCTGCGATGATAGCGAACCGCCGTTTTGTGGTTGAGTTGATTGGAATCGGAGCGCCCGCGGATTCTCAGTAGCGAGCGACTGCCGAATCTACGTCCCGGGACCAGGCATCGATGCCGCCCCGCAGCGATTGGGCCTGTTCGAAGCCCTGATTCCGCAGCCAGTTCGCCACGTTCAGGGACCGCACCCCGTGATGGCAGATGACAACGATTCTCCCGTCCGGGTCGAGTTCGCTGTGCGCACGGGAAGGCACATCCCCCATCGGGATTGCGTGCGCCCCGGGAAAACCTATCGCGCTGGTCTCCCACGGCTCCCTCACGTCGAGAAGAAAGAGTGGTTCTTTCCCCTCGAGTATTGTCTTTAGCTCGTGTGGAGCGACCTCAAGGTCTAACATAGATAGAAAGATGTCTCAGTCGGCCCAGGGGTTTGAACACTTTCGGGAATGCCGCGCCAAAAGCGTGTTTCGGTGGTAACTGGGTCGCCTTCAACATGATACAAACAACAGGATACTTCCTAAGAGAAGAGAGCAGTTTGCAATGGCAGGTGAGAAGGTATTGATCGTCGAAGACGAGCTCCACGCGCTGATGGGGCTCGCCGAACTTGTTTCCGGATGGGGCTACCGTACAGAGACAGCTCGCGATGGCGTCGAGGCCCTGGATAAGGTCCTCGCGTGGCAGCCCGGCATCGTCGTCACGGACATGAAGATGCCTCGCATGGATGGCATCGAATTACTGAATCGGCTCAGTGAGCTCCCCGACAAGCAGTGCGTCATCCTGCTGACCGCGCAGGGTTCCATCGATCGCGCCGTCGAAGCGATGAAGCTCGGCGCCTATGACTTCATCCAGAAGCCGGTCGATCCCACGCGGCTCAAGATGATTCTGGCCAATGCTTCGCGCCAGCGCGAGACGGAACAGGAACTGGACTTCACGCGCCGCAAGCTGCGCGAAAGAGGCGTGCTCGGCTCGCTCGTGGGCTCCTCCAAGAAAATGCAGGATATCTTCGCGCTGATTGAACGTGTAGCGCCGTCCACCGTTTCCGTACTGATCACCGGTGAAAGCGGCACCGGCAAAGAGGTTGTCGCCCGCACGCTCCATGAGTTGAGCCCGCGCAAGTCAAAGCCTTTTGTCGCCGTCAACTGCGCTGCTATTCCTGAAACCCTGATCGAAGCCGAGATCTTCGGCTATGAGAAAGGCGCCTTCACCGGAGCCATTGAGCGCAGCCCTGGCTGCTTCGAACTCGCCGAGGAAGGCACGCTCCTTCTCGATGAGATCGGCGAAATGCCCGTGGGCACGCAGGCCAAGCTGCTCCGAGTCATCGAAGAACGCAAGCTGCGCCGGCTGGGCGCGAAGATCGAGAAAACGACCAATGTGCGCGTCCTGGCCGCCACGAACAAGGATCCGCGCGAGGCGGTCGATGATGGTCACCTCCGCGGTGACCTGTTTTACCGGCTGAATGTCTTCAACATACACATGCCGCCGCTGCGCGAGCACAAGGAAGACATTCCTGCGATCCTCGAAGCCATCCTGGCCGACATGAACGAGAAGCACGAGCGCGCCGTCACCGGCGTCGACAAGGAGATGCTGGCCCGGCTCATGAGTCATGACTGGCCGGGCAATGTCCGCGAGCTGCGCAATACCATCGAGCGGGCGGTGATCCTCTGCGGCGAAGGACAGCTTGAATCGCGCCATTTGCCGCCAGGTTTCGGCGAGCGTGTCATCCGCACCACGGACGATACTGCCTCTGCCAACTCGGTTCAGGTGGAGGTAGGCGCCACTGTCGACGAGGCCGAACGGCTCCTCATCCTCAAAACTCTCGAATCCACCCGCAACAACAAGACCCGCGCGGCGGAGATCCTGGGCATCAGCCTGAAGACGCTCCACAACAAGCTCAAAGAGTACGGCAGCGCCTCGTTTGCCGCGAGCGAGAGCGTTGAAGAACGGGTGTAAACCTAACATTCCTGCAGAATTGGCTCCCCGGTTGTATTGCGTTGAAACGCATTCCGCGATACAACCCGCTTCAGGCTCCCGTTCGAGACCGGTTCTGCAGGAACATACTCAAGCTCGGTACCCCGAGGCTGGGTTTCCTGTTTCAGAGCTCGTAGCCGCAACGGGTACCATAAGCGGAAGCCCCCAATGCGTCTGAAGACAAAACTTGTTCTCGCCATTACCGGACTTGTGTTTCTGGTAGTGACAGTTTTGTCCTGGCTCTTTCTCGAGCAACTCCTCGCCCAGCGCATCAGCCAGTCGTATGACGCCAACGATATGGTGGCGCGCCAGATCTTCTACAGCACCACGCTGGCGCTCAACACCGGGCTCAAGAACCGCCAGCTTAATCCGAACGATCCGGTTGCCCTGCGCGCTGCCGTCTCTGACGTCCTACAGCACGACGAGGGTCTGAATGGCCTGCTCAGTTCGGTCAACCGCTACGCACCGACCGTCTTCGACGTCGCCATCGCCGACAGCGACGGGAAGGCGGTGCTAAGTACCGATCCTACGCAGGACAACGTCGAATTACCCCAGCGCGAAGACTATGCCGTGCTGCGCCATGCCGGCGTGATTACCACGATGCGCGCCGTCTTCGGGCCGCCTCGCAACTACAACATTGTCCTGCCGCTGGAGCGTGCCCACCAGCCATTCCTGACCATCCGGGTCGGCATCCGCACCACCTTCCTGCGCACTGTCTTCGCCCCCTGGATCTGGGCCTCGCTCACCTTCACGGGACTCGCCATTCTCTCCTCACTCGCCGTCGCCGCGCTGCTCGCCAATCTCGCTCTCCAACCGATTGAGCTGATCAGCCGCAGGCTCGACACGCTCGAGCAGCCCGGGTTCGACCAGGGAAGCTCCTTCGCCGAGGGGCCCCCGCCTCCGGCCGAACTCCCTCCGCCCAAGGAAGGCCGTCTCATCCGCTCCTCTACCGAAGACACCGTCCTCCAGGTCTCGGACAAGATCGAGCGCATCGGGCGCCGCATGCGCAATGTCGAGGAAGTCTTCTCCGCCATGAAGGAGAACCTCGACTCCATCATGTCGAACCTGCAGGACGGGATCCTGCTGTTCACTGCGGAAGGCCGGGCCGCCCTGGTCTCTGATTCCGTCGAGCGCTTCCTCGGCATTCCTCGCAGTCAGCTCTTCGGCAACTCGCTCAGCGGCATCTTCACGCTCGATACAAAGCTCGGCCGCCTCGTCCGCGATGCTTTTGAGACCGCCCGCACGCTCGATCAGGAAGAGATCGAAACCGAAACGGGACGCCGCGTCCAGGTCTCGTTCGACTTTGTTGTGGACCAGGATTCTGCTCCGGGCGCCGCGCTCGGCGCCCTGCTCACGCTCCACGATCTCGAATCCGTTCGCGAGCTCGAAAGCGAGCTTGAGCTTTCCCGCCGCCTCGCCGCTATCGGTCGCCTCACTTCTGGTGTGGGTCACGAGGTCAAGAATCCCATCAATGCCATCGTGGTCCACCTCGAACTGCTCCGCAACAAACTCTCCGGTCCCGACGCGCGCGCCATGCGCCACCTCGAGATCATCGAAAGCGAGATTCAACGTCTCGACCGCGTCGTCCAGACACTCGTTGACTTCTCTCGCCCTGTCGAGCTCCAGCTCAAGGAAAACGACCTGCGCCGGGTCGTCTCCGGCGTGCTCATGCTGGCCTCGGCCGAGCTCGAAACCCACAATGTGCGCGTACTGCCGCACATGCCGGAGCGCGCCCTCATCGCAAAGGTGGACGCCGACCTCATCAAGCAGGCCATCCTGAATGTCGTGCTCAACGGCGCGCAGTCCATGTCCCAGGGCGGCGAGTTGCACGTTACCCTTCGCGAAGAAGGTCGCATGGCCGCGATAGAAATTGCCGACAGCGGCAACGGCATCCCGCCCGACATCCGCAACAAGATCTTTGACCTCTACTTCACCACTCGCAAGGACGGAAGTGGTATTGGCCTGGCAATGACTTACCGTATCATTCAGTTACATAACGGCAGTATTGACGTACAATCGGAACAAAATATAGGCAGTACATTTACCTTGAAACTTCCTCTGCTTACTTCAGCGGAGGGTAAACTGCGCGGTTCTCAGTTGGAAAAGACAACTCCGGCTCCGGCCTTCAGCTCCGAAGGAACCGGCCTATGATTCGGCATTCTTATTGCCTCACATCCATGGCCGCAGCGCTGCTGCTCGCAGCGCTGTCAGGATGCGCCTATCTCCAGAAGCAGACTCCGCCACCCGCACCCCGGCTTGCGCTCGCTCCTGCGGAAACGACTCCCTCATTTGCTCCGCTCTACGCGCAAATGAGCCAGGGCGATCCTTCCCTGCCCGATCTGCCCACACCGCCCTCACCGAGCGCGCAGCCCACACCTCCGCCGGCCTCCGTAATCGTCGATGCTACAAAGAAGCCGGCGCGCAATGGCCGCCGTCGTGGACGCAAGGGCGAAGTGGAAGTCGCGGACCATGAATCCCATGAGAATCGTGGCAAGGAAAGTGCTCCCGACACCACACCTGTCCCCGCGGAAGGGCAGAACGTGAAGGTGACTGCGCCCACACCCAGCGGCGACACCAGCACGGCCACTCCGATCGGCCAGCTCACCGCCGGGCCTTCGCAGGACACCACGGGTTCGCGCCAGGAAGCATCCAGCCTCATCGACTCCACCCGCCGCGGCGTCGACTCTCTGCGCAACCTGAACGGCGAGCAGATCAAGACTGTAGCCCAGATACGCAGCTTCCTCGACCAGGCGCAGCGCGCTCTGCAAAAGGATGATGTGGACGGGGCCCACACTCTAGCCACCAAAGCCAAGACGCTGCTCGACGAGCTTACCGGCGCAGCCTAGAACTGCTACTGGATCAGGTGCTTAGATTTTCTGGATTGCCGAAGATCGGAAACAGTAGAAGTTCTGCGGGTCTACCACTCGGATTGATGCTGATCCCTGCTCCTTATCTTTCTCCCCACTTCAGCTTCTGCCGCAGCACATCGAAGAATCCATCGGTCCGCAGCCGCACCAGTTGCACCGTGTGCTCGGAGCGGCGACACCGCACCTCATCGCCCACCTGGACCTCGATCGCCTCCTGCCCATCCACGGTCAGATAGGTCTGGTCCGGCACGCCGGCAACGCTCAGATTCACCTGGGCATCGCCTGTCACCACCATGGGGCGAATCGTCAGCAGGTGGGGGCAGATCGGCGTCACGATTATCGCGTCTACGTCCGGAGCCATAACTGGACCGTTCGCCGCCAGGTTGTAGGCCGTGGAGCCTGTCGGTGTCGAGACGATCACTCCGTCCGCGCGGAAGGACATCGCGAGCTGCGTGCCGAGCAGCACACGAAAATCTCCCATGCGCGCAATCGCGCCCTTCGAGATCACGATGTCGTTCAGCGCGTCATAGCAACGGAACAACTGCCCCTCGCGCATGATGTCCACATGCAGCATCGCGCGCGTGTCGATGTGGCACTGCCCGCAACTCCATCCTTCCAGGTTCGAAAAAAGCTCCGTCAGCCGTACTTCGGTCAGAAAACCGAGAGATCCCAGATTCACGCTGAGGATCGGCACCTTGGGCTTGGCAAAGACGCGCGCCGCAGCCAGCAGTGTGCCGTCGCCACCCAGCACCACAGCCAGCTCCGGATCGTGCTCCGCCATCTCGTGCCGCGGCACGATGTGCTCATTCTGCACGTAACTGCCGCTTACCGGGTCGAGCAGCGGCTCGATTCCGCGAGCCCGCATCCACGCCACAAGCTCCTCGAGCACCGGAGCAAGATCCGGCTTCTGCGGTTTCGAGATCACAGCAATCGTGGGCATCGGTCTTTCAGTGTAAAGGACGAAGCATCGCGCCTCGACAATCGATCCAGGCAATCAGCGAACAATCGGTTAGCGAGAAACCGGTCGGCTCAACATCCAATAGCACAGCCGGATGACCAAGTCGGCCGGACCGAAGGCCATGCTGACCGGTTCCTAGCCGACCGCTTTTCAGCTATCCACTCCATCTCGCGTGCATCAGAAACTCCCGGTTCCCCTTCGCTCCCAGCACCGGCGAGTCGATCACCTCAATATCACTGCCACCCAGTTCCGTGACTGCCAGCCGCACGCGCTCCACCGCCAAGCGGTGCCCTTCCGGATCGCGCACGATGCCGCCCTTGCCCACATGCTCGCGTCCGGCCTCGAACTGCGGCTTCACCAGCACGACTGCCTCTGCCAGCTCCGGTCGCATGGCCCGGATCACGGCGGGCAGCACCAGCGTGGCTGCAATGAATGAGACATCCATCGCGAGAAACGTAATCGGCAATGTGACTTGTTCGCGCTCCAGCTTCCGCGCATTCGTCCGTTCCAGCAGTGTCACCCGGGGGTCCATCCGCAGCTTGTTTGCAATCTGTCCATAGCCGGTGTCGATTGCCAGAACAGCCGCCGCGCCATGCTGCAGCATGCAGTCGGTGAATCCGCCGGTCGATGCGCCCACATCCGCGCAGCTGCGACGCGTCAGATCAATATTCCAATGCGCAATCGCAGCTTCCAGCTTGAGGCCGCCGCGGCTCACATACCGCAGATCGTCGCCCAACAGCCGCACCTGCGCGTCCTCTGCAACCGGTGCGCCGGGCTTTTCCGCCTTCTGTTCGTTCACCAGCACACGTCCCGCCAGGATCAGCGCCTGTGCGCGCTCCCGCGATGGCGCGAGTCCGCGATCGGCCAGAAGCCTATCGAGTCTTCTCTTCATCGCGCATCGCATCCTGCCCGCAGAAGTCGGCAAGTCCTCGCCGTGACAGCGCAGCGGGTCCTTGCGTATGATGACCGGGCGCCTTGAATGTTTGAATCCCCTTCCAATCCGGACCGCTCCAATAGCCGTACATTGAACAGCAAAACGGAAATCGGATCGCGCATGCGCGAATCTGGCAGGGCTTCGATTCCATGACGCAGATCACAGATCAGAACGCACCCACTGCCCGTCGCCGCAGCCGCTGGGCGACGTACACCCCATGGGTCATTGCCGTCGCGCTCGCCATCGCATGCAGCGTCCTTGGCTACCGGGTCAGTTCGCTCAATGACGCTCTCGACGACGAATCCCGCCTGGTCTCAAACCTGGCCGCCAAGGCTTCGCACGCCCAGCAGTTGCTCGAGCTTCTGAGCGCTCCAGACGCGCAGCGCGTCGCCCTCACCGCCACCAAAAACACGCCCGTTCCCATCGCTCGCACCGTCTATCTGGCCGAGCGCGGCGCCCTGATGATGGAAGCCAATAATCTGAAGCCGGCGCCCGCGAGCAAGACCTATGAACTGTGGGTAATTCCTGCAAGCGGCGCGGCGCCCCTGCCCGCCGGCACATTCACTCCGAACGCACAAGGCTACGCTTCGGTCGTTCTGCCGAAATTGTCCAGCGGCGTTCCGGCGAAGTCCTTCGGCA
>DASVAI010000104.1:0-16702 GCA_036376445.1 Acidobacteriaceae bacterium | reverse complement strand
CACTCTATTTAACGGGTCCGCCTTCGATCCAAGCATCGGCAATCTCGGAACGCAACTGGGGATCGCGAACGCCAACAACGCCGGCCCCGGCTTACTCTACCTTGGCTTCGACGGCGGCCTGCCTCCGCAACCCGGCACCGGTGGAACCCTCACCGGCATCGGCAGCCAGGTTGTACAGCAGGACTTCTCCGACACAGTCATTCAGTTTGATGACGGCGTAACGTACACCCACGGCAACCATGTCTTCAAGACCGGCTTCCAGATGTGGCGCTATCGCGTCAACACCGGATACACCGGTAACACCGGCCAATACGGCGATATCCTCTTTGGCCCCGGCAGCACTGGCGTCGATTTCGCCGGCGATCCGGCAGCCGATTTCTTCCTCGGCTACCCCGAAGCAAGAGGTATTGGCGTGAGCACCAGTTTTGTATGGCACCAATTCTCCTGGCTCTTTGCAGGATACGGTCAGGACGACTGGCGCATCACTCCGACGCTGACACTGAACCTCGGACTGCGGTACGAAGCGCACACGCCCTGGGTGGAACTCAACAATCGACAGTCGAATCTTGATCTGACCACTGGCGCACTTGAGCTTGCAGGACGAAACGGCAACAGCCGTGCGCTCTACAACTCGGTGTATGGCCTTCCAGCGATCCAGCCCCGCTTCGGTTTCGCCTGGTCACCTGCATCCATGCACGGTAAAACTGTAGTTCGCGGCGCCTACACCATCTCCTCCTATCTGGAAGGCACGGGCACCAATCTGCGGCTTCCCAGAAACCCACCCTTCACTCCTCCTGAGGTCGGAGCGCAATACGCCAAGGCAACGGTGAAGACGGAGGCCGGTCCTGGAGGCGCACTTCCGGGTAATCCATTTTCGGGAGCCATCATGTACGTCTGGGATAAGACAGTCCAGCCGGCGCTCGATCAGCAGTGGAATTTAACTATTCAGCAGGAAGTGACACCAACAACCACGTTCCAGCTCGGATATGTGGGCCAGAAGGCAGATCACCTGATGGTGCCGATGCCCTATCTGCAGAAGCAGCTCGTCAATGGAGTAGCGACAACCCCGCTTTACTTCAACAACAACCCGGCGCTCATCGATGTCCTCTCGAACGTATCCGGCACTGCTTCCGTCGGTTACATGAACTACAACTCGATGCAGGCAGTTCTGCAGAAGCGGCTTTCGAGTGGCTTGGACGCACAGGTGGCCTATACGTGGTCGCACTGCCTTACCAACAACAGCGGCTACTACGGAACTTGGGGAGGAGCTCGTCAATCTTCAACAGCATCACCCTATTATCAAAACCTTTACAACCCGAGTGCTGATTACGCGAGTTGCTACTACAACTCCAACAACATCGTCTCCGCATACGCAACTTACGAGCTGCCGGTCGGACATGGTAAGCGCTTTGGGGCAAACATGAATTCGGTCGTCAACCAAGTGGTTGGCGGTTGGACAGCATCAACAATCGTGTCTACCCATAGTGGATTCCCACTCGCTATCTATGGAAGCGGTGATTTCACGGGAACCGGCTCGCGAGGTCCCCGTCCGGACTGCGGCGTTCAAGTGAAATTTGGACGCAGCCAACCAGCCCCGGATTTTGGTGGTTATGACTGGATGAGTCCCTCGGGCTTCTCCGATCCGGCACCTGGCCATTTTGGAAACTGCCCTGCCCAAGGACCCATCAATGGTCCGGGATACTTCAACGCCGATATCGGTCTGATGAAGAACTTCCACTTTACGGAAGCCACCTTCTTACAGTTCCGCAGCGATTTCCTGAATGCCTTTAACAACGTGAACCTGGGCGTTCCCGATACCAACTTCAGTACCACTTCGAGTACGTTCGGCCGCATCAACACCTCACAACCAGCACGAAACGTACAGTTCGCCTTGAAGTTATATTTCTAGGCCGCCTGATATAGACTCACGGGGCAGACGCTCACCGCGCCTGCCCCGTTGTTCATTATGCGTAGATTCGTCTCTCTGACGTCCGTGCTTTTCTTCTCGGTTATTGCCGGCGCCCAGGCCGGCTCGCCGGCACACCCGAAGACCGCCCCGGCCGCGACCGGTACTGCCGAGCAGGCCGTTTCACTGGCGGAGGCAGGCCATTGCCCCGAAGCGCTGCCGGTGCTTGCAAGGACAACGCCGCACATCACAGACAGAGACTTGCAGAAGCACGCAGGGCTGGCCGGTGTCCGCTGCGCCAGTGTGCTCGGGCAAAATGGGCCGCTGCTGGACCTGTTGCGTATTCTGACCACGCATTTCCCGCGCGATCCCGAAGTGCTGTACCTGACGGTGCATGCTTATTCCGATCTTTCGACAGCGGCGGCGCGTGAGCTGGCCGAGACCGCGCCCGATTCGATCCCGGCGCTCGAGATGGATGCCGAAGCCAACGAGATGCAGGGCAAGTGGGACGAGGCGGAGAAGGATTACCGAAAGATCCTGGAGAAAGACGCGCATTATCCCGGCATCCATTTCCGGCTGGCGCGTCTGTTGCTCTCGCGCCCCAATCCCGCGCCGGGCTTTCAGGAAGAGGCAAAGAAGGAGCTGCAGCAGGAGCTCGCGATCGATCCAGCCAACGCCGGAGCCGAGTATGTGCTGGGCGAACTCGCCCGGCAGGGCCAAGATAATCCAGAGGCGGTTAAGCACTTTCAACGTGCAACGCAACTGAATCCAACCTTCGGCGACGCATTTTTAGGACTGGGGATGTCGCTGCTCGCGGACAAGAACTACCGGGACGCGGTGGCGCCGCTGGAATCCGCGGTGAAGCTGGAACCGCGAAATCCCGCCGCGCACTACGGGCTGGCCACGGCCTATGCACGCACCGGCCGCAAAGAAGAAGCACAGCGCGAGTTCGCCCTGCAGCAGCAGGCCGCGGCGCGCACTGGCGCACCAGGGGAACAGCCACAGCAGTGACCAGACGGAATCCAGAACCGCTGCAGTTTTCGCGCAGGCATTTCCTCTGGGCACTGGCAGGCACCGCCGGGTTTTCGCAGATTTATGGTTTGCCGGCCTTCGCGGCGCCCGCATATCCGTTTGAGGAAGTGCCTGCTTCCCGCAGCGGCATCACATGGGCGCACACCGCGGGGAAATCATCGGAAAAATACCTGCCGGAGACGACCGGCGCCGGATGCGCCTTTCTCGACTACGACAACGATGGCTGGATGGACATTTACCTGGTCAACAGCGGCAAGTGCGACTTCTATGACCCCAAGCCGCCGCTGCGCAACGCTCTCTATCGTAACAACCGCGATGGCACATTCACAGACGTGACGGAGAAGGCCGGGGTGGCAGCGGGCGGCTACGGCCAGGGAGTCGCGGTAGGAGACTACAACGGCGACGGCTTTCCGGACCTCTATGTGACGCAATACGGCAGGAACATCCTCTACCGGAATAATGGCGACGGCACATTTACCGATGTGACCGAAAAAGCCGGCGTCGCGGCGCCGGGATGGAGCTCCAGCGCTGTCTGGTTCGACTACGACAATGACGGTCGGCTCGATCTCTTCGTCTGCCGGTTCGTCCAGTTCAGCAAGGCAGAAAACCTCCCCTGCAAGGCATACAACAAGCCGGGTTACTGCGTCCCCACACTTTATAAGCCAACGGCAAGCTGGCTCTTCCACAACAATGGGGACGGGACCTTTACCGACGTGAGCCAGTCGTCCGGCATTACAAAGCATTTGGGAAAGGCGTGGGGCGCGGTCGCGACCGACCTGAACAACGACGGCCGCATGGATCTGTTCGTCGCCAACGATACCGCCGAAAACTTTCTGTATATGAATCGTGGGAATGGAAAGTTCGAGGAGATAGCTGCACTGGCCGGCGTGGGATATGGCGAGACGGGACGGCCCCGCTCCGGCATGGGTGTGGATTCCGCGGACTTCAACCAGGACGGATGGATGGACCTGTTCGTCGCCAACATCGATCACGAGCGCTACTCGATCTACCAGAACAACCATGACGAGACATTCGACGATGAGGCTGGTCCGACAGGCATAGGCGCGGCCACGCAATGGATGAGTGGATGGGGATTGAAGTTCTTTGACTATGACAACGACGGCAATCTCGATCTGTTCCTGGCCAACGGCAATCCCGACGATCTGATCGAAACCATGCGCAAGGACGTGACCTATCGCGAGCCCTTGCTGCTCTTCCACAACGATGGCAAGACACTGCGGAACGTCAGCGCCGAGAGCGGACCAATCTTCAAAAAAGACCTGTCAGCCCGCGGACTGGCAATCGGTGATTTCGACAACGACGGCGCGGTGGATGTGCTCATCTCCGTTAACGACGCTGAGCCGCTGCTCCTGCGGAATACAGCGGCAAAGGGCAATCACTGGCTGGGATTGAAGCTTGTGGGCAAGAAATCAAATCGCGACGCTGTAGGCGCTCGCATCAGCTATCAGGCAGGAGATCTGAAACGACAGCGGATGAGAGTTGGCGGCGGGAGCTTTCTTTCGTCCCATGATCCGCGGATTGTGCTCGGCATTGGGCAACGTACCAAGCTGGATTGGCTGGAGATCAGATGGCCGGAGCCTAGTGGAAAAGCCGAGCGGTTCACCAATCTGCCGGCCGACCGATATATCACGATTGTAGAAGGCGAAGGCATCCAACCGGCTTGACCCGCAGCGGGTTGCCAGCACCCCGCGATGCTATCGCCTGCGGAATTCAGCGCGATGCACTCACTGCAGTAGCTGACGGGTTTCCGCCTGCATCCAAACGGATCACCCGCCAGTCTGCATCTCATCGGTAAGAAGGACAGCCGCTGTTACTCAATGGCCGACGCAACTCTACCTGCCCCCCCTGAATCGGCGAAAGAAGCCGGACTACGCTATGTCTCGGATGCGGACCCCGGGATTTGTCGCAAACGACGCGGCAAAGGCTTCACTTACGTTGGTCCGAATGGAGAAACCGTGCGGGATCAAAAGACGCTGGTGAGGATTCGATCTCTCGTTATCCCGCCTGCCTGGACGAATGTCTGGATCTGCGCCAGCCCGAACGGACATCTGCAGGCCACCGGACGGGATGCCAAGGGTCGCAAGCAGAGCCGCTATCATCCGCGCTGGCGCGAGGTGCGAGACGAGACAAAATACGAGCGGATGCTCAGCTTTGGCGCGGCACTGACCACCATCCGCGCTCAGGTCGAGCAGGACCTGAGCGCTCCGGGCCTGCCGCGCCGCAAGATCATGGCCAGCATCGTGCGTCTGATGGAAACAACCCTGATCCGGGTCGGCAACGAGGAATATGCGCGCACCAATCATTCCTACGGGTTGACGACAATGCACGACCGTCACGCACGAGTGGAAGGATCTACCATCACATTCAAATTCAAAGGCAAGAGCGGCAAGAGCCACACGATCGATGTGAGCGACCGCCGGCTTGCAAAGATCATCCGGCGTTGCCAGGACATTCCTGGATATGAGCTGTTTCAGTACATCGACGACGAAGGTGCGACCCACTCCGTAGACTCGGCCGACGTGAACGAATATCTTCGCGAAATCAGCCAGCAGGACTTTACCGCGAAGGACTTCCGTACATGGTACGGGTCGGTTCTGGCATTTTCGACGCTCGGCCTGCTCGATCCGTTCGAGTCGGCAACCCAGTCAAAGAAGAATGTCGTGGAGGCGATCAAATCAGTCGCGGAGCGCCTGGGGAACACGCCATCGGTCTGCCGGAAGTGTTACGTGCATCCCGCACTGCTCGACTGCTATCTCGCGGGCTCCATGAACGGTGCTACGAAGAACGGCAGCAAGCCCGCTGTGCATGCCGCCCGCGCATCGCAAGGGCTCAGCGCTGAGGAGTGCGGGCTGATCCATCTTCTGGAACGGGCGCTGCCCGATTCCAAAGTGAGTGCAGGAAGAAAGTGACTGATGGCAGGCATGAAAAAGACGGAGCGAGCAACCCCGGGCCGTTTCGCCTGCCATCGCCGCGGATGCGACTTACGTTCAGGAGCCCGTGCTGCCACTCTGCGGCTGCTGCTGTTGTGCGTTCGAGAGCACCTGCACATCCACGCGGCGGTTCTTCGCGCGGCCCTCGGCCGTGCTGTTGGGCGCTACTTCCTTATCTTTGCCAATCCCGATGAGATAGAACTTGTGCGGCGGCACGTTGTACTTGGAGGCGAGGTACTGCACGACGGCCTCAGCGCGGCGCTGGCTCAATGCATAGTTATATTCTGCGCTGCCGGTTGAGTCGGTCCCGCCGGTGACCTCGAGGATGTAGCCTCTCGTAGAATTGAGTGGGCCGGCCAGCGCATCAAGCTGCTGCTTATCTTTCTTCGTCAGCACACTTTTGTCGAAGCCGAAGGTCACAGAAGCGTTCGCGACCTGCTTGTAACTGTCCAGGTTGCTCACGACGCTGGCCAGCGAATCAGCGCGATTGACGGCTTCCTGCGCGCTCTTCTGGGCGGCAGTCGATGCAGTGCTTGCCTGCTGTGCATTCTGCTGGGCGGTGTCCGCCGAAGACTGCGCCTTGTTGATGCCGGTGGTGGTACGTTCGTCCAGGTCCTTCAGGTTGCGATTGTTGGTGGCGGTCTGGTCGTCCAACTCATTCGTGTGCTGGATAAGCGGTGCGGTCTGGCTGCGCACATACTTTTTGGTGGTGCAGCCACCGATCAGCAGCAGCGCAAGTACTCCCGCAGCACAGCCTGAGACTTGGGTAATCCGCTTCATCTCTATCGTCAAGTGAATCTCTCCTCTCGCGGTGGGTGCCGCGAAATACCGTTCAAGAGCTTTCTGCAATGGCTGGCGGGGGCGCCGGACGCAGAACTCCTGTCCCATGTGATGCACGATTCGTGCCAAAACGATCGTTCATCCCTATCAAACGTACCATGAATAACTTAGCGATGATCGGCGCGCGTCCGTGCTGCGTTTGGTGTAGTTATTACGCGGCTGGGACCCGGCCGAAACAGCAGCGATAAACTAAGAATGACCACCCCTCCTCGTCTGGGATTGTCCCCAAAGGCATGGACCTGCAACAGAAAATCCGGACTCTGCCTGCGCAGCCTGGCGTGTACCTGTACAAGAACGCCGAAGGGGAGGTCATTTACGTCGGCAAGGCCAAGAACCTGCGGGCGCGTGTGCGGTCATACCTGCTGGAATCGGCGCAGGCCAATGCCAAGACCGGATCGCTGATGCGCGAGGCGGTCGACGTGGATTACATCCTGGTCGACAACGAAGGCGAAGCGCTGGCGCTCGAAAACAACTTCATCAAACAGCGCAAGCCTCGCTTCAACATTCTGCTGCGCGACGACAAGACATACCCCTACATCAAGCTCACGCTGGCTGACCGCTATCCGAAAGTGTTCGTCACGCGACGCCTACGTAAAGACGGCAGCGCGTACTATGGCCCGTACTTTCCCGGCAATCTCGCCTATCGCGTCGCCGACCTGTTGCATCGATCTTTCCTGCTGCCAAGCTGCAAGCTGGACCTTTCGCGCTACTACCCGCGTCCCTGCCTGCAGTACTACATCAAGCGCTGCCTCGGCCCCTGCGTAGAGAACCTGACCACGCCCGAACAGTATCGTGAAGCCGTCCGCGATGCGCAATTGTTCCTTGAGGGCCGCCAGCAGGAGTTGGGTCGTTCCCTTGAAGACCGCATGGAAGCCGCCGCAGCTTCAGAGCAGTTCGAGCTAGCAGCGAAATACCGTGACCTGCTGATCACCGTGAACCAGGTGCAGGAAAAGCAGCGCATCGCCACCGCAGACGGCGACGACATGGATGTCTTCGGCTACCACTTCGAGAACGACATGCTGGCCGTGAACCTCTTTCACATGCGTGGGGGAAAGATCGTCGATCGCCGCGACATCTTCTGGGAAGACTTGCCCGAGCTTGTGCAGACGGAAGAGGAGACAGCAGCGCCTGTTCATGATGGCGGAGGCTTCCATCCGCCGGCCTTCTTCTCTGCCCTGCTCAAACAGATCTATATCGACCAGCAATATGTGCCGCGAACCATCCTGGTGCCCGTCGATTTCCCTGACCGCGACGCACTGTGCCATCTGCTGGCGGAGCGCACCGGCCATCGCGTGGAAATCGCGGCGCCGCAGCGCGGTGAGAAGCGGTCGCTGGTCGACCTAGTAGGCCAGAACGCAAAGCAGAGCTACGATCAGCGCTTCCGTGTGCTGCAGCCGTCGCAGAAGGCCATCCAGGAGACATTGCAGGACCTGCTGATGCTCCCCGAAGTGCCTGGCCGTATCGAGTGCTTCGACATCTCGCACATCCAGGGCGCGGAGACCGTCGCCTCGATGGTTGTGTGGGAGAACGGAGCGATGAAGAAGTCCGACTACCGCAAGTTCCAGGTGAAGACCGTCACGGGTGTCGATGACTTCGCCGCCATGCGCGAGGTCGTCGGCCGCCGCTATCGGCGCATCCTGCAGGAGACGAGCGAGTCGGAGCTGGTGGAGACCTCAGATGCCGACGCACGCGTGCGCAACGGCTCCGGACGTGGCAAAATGCCGTCTCTCGTGCTCATCGACGGCGGCCTCGGCCAGCTCCACGCCGCGGCAGCCGCGCTCGAAGAGCTCGGCCTGACGACACAGCCCATCGCATCGATCGCCAAGCGTGAAGAGGTGATTTATCTGTACGGTCAGGAGGACGACCCGATCGTGCTCGACCGGCGCTCCCCGGTGTTGCACCTCATCCAGCGCATTCGCGACGAGTCGCACCGCTTCGCCATCACCTACCACCGCAAGCGCCGCGAAATCCGCGACCGCCAGTCCGAGCTGCTCGATATTTCCGGCGTCGGCGCGCGCACCCGCACCCGACTGGTGCAGCACTTCGGCTCGCAGCGCGCGGTGGAACAGGCTTCGCTTGAGGCCCTGACCTCCGTCGTGGCCAGGAAAGTGGCTGAGGCGATCTATGCGCACTTTCATAAGGACGAAACAGGATTAATCGAGATCACAACAACCACCACAGAGACAAGCACTACAGAAGTGACAGACGAAACCAAGATTGTCCTTTGAGGGCGCTCGCATAGACTAGCGGCCTATGGGAACCAATTCCCCGTCACTTCCGTACATGTCGTAAAGCTCCGCGAATTGGATCATCACTCACCCGGAGGCGCAGTTTCATGGCAATCTTCGCCGATCAGCTCAAGCAGGTGCTGCGCCGTCTTGGCCGTGCCCCGTTGTTCACCGCCGTCACGTTGTTCACGCTCGCTATCGCCATCGGCGCCAATACCGTCATTTTCAGCGTAGTCGACGGCATCCTGCTCAAGCCCCTGCCCTATCCGCATCCCGATCAGTTGATTGGCATCTGGCACACCGCACCAGGCATCGGGTTCAAAAATCTCAACATGTCGCCATCAATCTACTTCATCGATCGCGAGCAGAACAAAACGCTGCAGGACATCGGCATCTATGACGGCGATGCGGCGAACGTCACCGGTGTTGGCGAACCGGAACATGTCAACGGCCTCGACGTGACCGACGGCACGCTGCCGTTGCTCGGCGTCAAACCTGAACTCGGTCGTCTGTTCACACGCCAGGACGACACTGCAGGTGCGCCCGCCACCGTCCTGCTCTCCTACGCTTACTGGCAGCGCAAGTTTGGAGGAAGTCCCTTCGCGATTGGCCGCTCACTCACCATCGATGGCAAGCCGCACGAAATCATCGGCGTGCTGCCGCGCAGCTTTCATTTCCTCGATCGCAAGGACGATGCCCTCTACATGCCAATGCAATGGGACCGCAGCAAGACGCATCTGGGCAACTTCAGCTACGAAGCGCTCGCCCGCCTGAAACCCGGTGTGACCATCGAGCAGGCCAGCACCGACATGGCGCGCCTGCTGCCTATCTCCATACGTAGCTTCCCTGCACCGGAAGGCTTCAGCGTCAGCCTCTTTGAGAAAGCGCGCTTCCAGCCGAACCTTCGCCTGCTCAAACAGGATGTCGTCGGCGACGTCGGAAATGTTCTCTGGGTCTTGATGGCGTCGATCGTCATGGTGCTGCTGGTGGCCTGCGCTAACGTGGCGAACCTGCTGCTCGTCCGCGTGGAAGGCCGCCGCCAGGAGCTCGCAGTTCGCTCCGCGCTGGGCGCCGGCTGGAAACGCATCACTGCTGATCTGCTCTTTGAGAGCACAGTCCTCGGATTCTTAGGCGCCCTGATCGGACTCGCGCTCGCCTATGCCGCGCTGCGTATTCTGGTCGCCATAGCGCCCACCGGCCTGCCGCGCATCCATGAAATCGGCATCAACCTGCCAGTGCTGCTCTTCACTGTGGGCCTCGCATTCATCACCAGCCTGCTCATCGGCCTCATCCCGGTCATGAAATATGCCGGCGCAAGCTCGGTTAGCGGCCTGCGCGAAGGTGGTCGCGCCCTGAGCCAGAGCCGCGAGCGTCACCGCGCGCGCAAGACTCTCGTCGTCGTTCAGGTGGCGCTGGCACTCGTGCTGCTGATCTGCTCCGGCCTGATGATCCGGACCTTCCGCGCCATGATGCACGTCGCGCCCGGTTTCACGTCACCGGATACGTTACAGGCCTTCCACTTATATATCCCCGAAACCCAGATCCCCGACGCGCAACGTGATCGCCTTATCCGCACCTATCAGCAGATTCAGGACAAGATCGCGTCAATTCCCGGCGTGAGTGCGGTTAGCTTCGGATATGGCGTTCCGCTGGATGGAAGCAGCAACAACGATATCCTCTTCGCTCAGGATCATGTCTATGCCGAAGGTGAGTTGCCCCCCATCCGGCGCTTCAAATATGTTGCACCCGGGTTCCTCTCGACCATTGGTACGCCGCTGATTGCCGGACGTGACCTTACCTGGACGGATACCTACCAGAAGCTCCCTGTCGCGACCGTGAGTGAAAACTTCGCCAAAGAGTATTGGCACAGCGCGCAGAACGCGCTCGGCAAGCGCATCCGCATTGCGAACACAGACGACTGGCGCGAGATCGTCGGCGTCGCGGGTGACGTGTATCAGGACGGCGTGAGCCAGCCGGCCCCCACTACGGTTTACTGGCCGCTAATGCAGAACAATTTTGAAGGACAGAAGGAGAATGTGCGTCGCGGTGTTGCCTTTGCCATCCGCAGCCAGCGCACAGGCTCGCAGGTCTTCATGAACGAGGTGCAACGCGCCGTCTGGTCTGTCGATCCCGACGTTCCTCTCGCCGATGCCACGACGCTGGGCGAGCTCTACACCAAATCGATGGCCCGCACCTCCTTCACCCTGGTCATGCTTTGCATCGCCGGCGCCATGGCCCTGCTGCTCGGTATCGTCGGCATCTACGGCGTCATCTCCTACTCCGTCACTCAGCGCACGCGCGAGATCGGGATTCGCATGGCGCTTGGCGCGCAGCGGCCGTCACTCACGGCCATGTTTGTCCGCCAGGGTCTGCTGCTCACCGCCATTGGCATTGCTTGTGGTCTGATGGTTGCTTTCCTGTCGATGCGTCTCATGTCCTCGATCCTCTTCAACGTCAGTCCGGTCGATCCCGTCACCTACATCCTCATCACCATCGGCGTGCTTGCCACTGCATACCTCGCCTGCTATCTGCCGTCGCGACGCGCCGCCACGGTTAATCCGGTAAGTGCGCTACGCGCCGAATAAACAGCCAAATCCCCGAACGTACTCTCGAATTCGGGAAAATCCGGCGAAGACCCCGCGGCAATGACCTATCCTGAAAGAGCGTGACGACCACGACCACAACGAACTCCTCAACCTTGAGGCGGAGCATGACGCGGCGGCAGTTCCTTAGCCTGTCCGCGCTCGCTGCCGGTGGCAGCCTGCTTGCGTACTCCACACTCTGGGATCGCCATTACCTTGAGATCATCGAGCGGACGATCTGGCTGCCGCGCCTGCCAGAGGCATTTCATGGCCTTCGCATCGCGCAGGTAAGCGACATTCATTACGACCAATACAGCGAGCCGTACTTCATCCGTGAGATGGTGCGCCGCATTAATGCGCTGAACCCGGAGATCGTCGTGCTCACTGGTGATTTTGTGAGCAGCGGACTCCTGCCGAACCAGATAAGCGCGCGCTTGAGTTATCCCTGCGGCGAGATCCTGGGCGGTATCCGATGCGCCCATCGCTTTGCCTCTTTGGGCAATCACGACGTGCTAGTGGGCTGGCCAGTGGTTGTGGATGCGCTCAAGGTCCAGGGCATTCCTACACTGGTGGACAGCTATGTTCCGTTTGAACGTAACGGCAGTCGCCTGTGGTTCGCCGGCATCCGCAGCTCGCTCGACGATTCGCCGGACCTGGGAAAGGCTTTGCCCGCCGCCGCGGGACCGAATGAGCCGATCATTCTGCTGGCGCATGAGCCGGACTTTGCCGTGGAGGTCGTGAAACGCAACAAAGTGGATCTCATGCTTTCCGGCCACACGCATGGCGGACAGATTCGCCTGCCATTCATCGGCACGCCGCGTATGATGCTGGCCAAAGGCGGTCAGCGATTCGTGCATGGCCATTTCAATATAGGACCGATGCAGCTCTACGTAAATCGCGGCATCGGGACGGTGAAGATACCCGCACGCGTTCTCTGTCCGCCGGAAATCACACTGATTACCCTGCAGCCGGCGGAATCGTAACTACGGCCAGGACGGAACCGCGATACCATAGCTGCCGTACTCCCATCTACAGTCGCGCTGCTACTTTCCGCCATGAATGCCACCGCATCGATTGAAGTTGTCGCTCCTGATTCGAACCGGATCGCGCTCCGTCAGGCCATCCTGCTGGCTGCGATCTTTGGGCTCTTGAAGTTTCTCATTCACCTCGGCGCCAACCTATGGGAGGCGCACATCGGCTGGGGCTACTTCCGCGACGAAATGTACTACATCATCTGTGGCCAGCACCTGGACTGGGGCTATGTCGACCATGGCCCGATCGTTGGGCTGCAGGCCCGGCTCGCCATTGCGCTCTTCGGCAAGTCTCTCGCGGGTATTCGGATGTTCAGCGCGCTGGCCGGCGCCGTCGCGGTGTTCTTCACCGGCATCATCACCTGGGCGCTTGGTGGCCGCCGCATCTCGCAGGCTTTCGCGATGCTGGGCATCCTGCTCGCGCCCGAGTATCTCGGACTCGACAGCTTTCTCTCGATGAACTCCTTCGAGCCGGTCTTCTGGATGACGGCGGTGTTCGCCCTTCTCATGCTGCTGCGCGGAGCTTCTCCGACTCGTTGGTGGATTCTCTTCGGCCTGGCCGGCGGCATCGGTATTGAGAACAAGCCGTCGATGGTGGTCTTTCTCGTTGCGCTGCTCATCGGCCTGCTGCTTACGCCGCAGCGCCGGATCGTCTTCACCCGCGGGGCTCTCCTCGGTGTTGTGCTCATCGTGGTGCTCGCCCTGCCCAACCTTCTGTGGCAGATTCACTACCAGTTCCCCACGCTGGAGTTCATCCACAACGGCAAAGTGGACAACAAGAACGTTGTGCTCTCACCGCTGCAATTCATTGGTGCGCAGATCTTGATGATGAGCCCACTCAGCGTCTTTCTGTGGATGGCCGGAGTCGTGTGGCTGCTGGTCAGCCGCCGCGCCCGGGAATGGCGCTTCCTCGGCTGGACTTACATTGTGTTTCTTTTGCTGATGATGGCGACCCGCGATGCAAAGGATTATTACCTCGCCCCCATCTATCCTGCGATTTTCGCGGCGGGCGGTGTCTGCTGGCAGGCATTGCTGAAGCGCCGGGCCACGGCATGGCTAGTGCCCGCGTACGCCGTGCTCATTCTCATTACCGGCATCCTGGTACTTCCGATGAGCATGCCCGTGCTGACACCGCAGCACGCGCTGGACTATACGGCCCAACTGCATCTGCGCAAGGCCGCGGCTCAGACGGAAAATGAAGCAACCAGCGCCTTTCCCCAGTTCTATGCCGACCGTTTCGGCTGGCAGGAGATGGTCAACGATGTGACACGCATCTATAACTCCTTACCGCCGGCGGATCGTGCCAGCGCCGGCATCCTCTGCTCCAACTATGGAGAGGCCAGCGCCATCAACTTCCTCGGCGCGGGCCGCAGCCTGCCCTTTGCCATCAGCGGTCACAACAACTATTGGCTCTGGGGTCCGCATGGAGAAACGGGCAGCGGCGTCATGATCATCATCAACGGCGCATCGCTCGATGAGATGCGCAAGTACTACGATTCCGTCGAGATCGCCGGCGTGATGAACCATCCCTATGCCATGCCCTACGAGCATCGGAATATCTACCTGTGTCGTGGCCGAAAGGGCTCGATCCCGAAGGACTGGGCGGATTTCAAAAAGTACATTTAGCGGTATCTCGTGGCCGCCTGCGTGCCGGTGGTCGGAGGCGTGAAAGAATAGCAGGCGAAATTGCCGCGGTGGTCGCTACCTAGCGGAACAACAGTCCTCGGAGCCGACATCATAGCCACACCTGCATCGAACGCCTCCTCCAGCACCCATGCGCAGCGCGAGCACCAGCCGCTTGAGCGCGTCCTCGGCCTTTCGCAATCCACTGCCATCGTCGTCGGGACCATCATCGGCAGCGGGATTTTTCTTGTTCCCCAGGAGATGATGCGCGCGGTCGGCCACTCCTCGCTCGTCTACCTTGCGTGGATTGCCGGCGGGCTGCTCTCGCTCTTCGGCGCGATGACCTACGCCGAACTGGCCGCGCGCATGCCGCACGCCGGCGGCGAATATGTCTACATCCGCCGAGCGTACGGCGATCTTCCGGCATTCCTCTATATGTGGACGTGGTTCGCGGTCGCCAAACCGGCCTCGATTGCTACAGTCACCATCGGGCTCGCGCGCACGCTCGCCCTGTTTCATGCCTTCAGGTGGCTCGACTACGTTGCCATTGCGGCGCCGCTGCCGATCGCGTGGTCGCAGGTCTTCGCCATCGCGATGACCTGGCTGATGACCGGGCTGAACTACATTGGCATCCGTCGCGCGGCCAATTTTCAGCTTGTCTTTACCTGGCTGAAGGTGCTGCTGGTGCTTGTGATCGCCGTCACCTGCTTCGCCAGCTCTCATGGGCTCGCCGCTAACTTTGGCACCGTGTTCACTGGAGCGGAAGGCGGCTTCGCAGGCTTCATGGTGGCACTCATCGCGGCGCTTTGGGCTTACGACGGATGGAACGACCTCAACATGGTTGCCGGAGAAGTGCGCAATCCAGAGCGCAATGTGCCGCTGGCGCTGCTTCTCGGTGTCGGAATCGTCGGCTTTCTCTACATCTCGGTAAACGCAGCGATCCAGTACATGCTGCCTGCCGGCATCGTTGCGGCGTCGCCCCGGCCTGCGGTTACCGCTGTCAGCGTCGTGCTTGGAGCCACGGGAGCCACGCTGGTCACCGCCGGTATGGCGCTCAGTATTTTCGTTACGCTCAACGGCACTATCATGTCCGGCGCGCGCGTGCCGTTCGCAGCAGCTCGTGACGGGCTCTTCTTTCGAAGAATTGCCGAACTCAGCCCTCGCTATGGAACACCGGCTCCATCGCTCGTACTGCAGGCAGGATTGAGCACGCTTCTGCTCCTTGCAGTAGGCCGGTTCCAGCAACTCTTTGAGCTCGCTATCTTCGCGGAATGGCTTTTTTACATGATCGCGTCCAGCACCATCTTTGTGCATCGCCGCCGCAATACGCAGGAAAGCGCTGCCGCCTTCCGCATGTGGGGCTATCCGGTGTTGCCGGCATTCTTCATCCTCGCCGCCGCTGTTCTGCTCGTTTACAGCTTCCAGAGCAACCTGCGCAATTCCATGCTGGGGGCCGCCATCATTCTGGGCGGCATTCCTCTCTTCTTCTACTTCAAACGAAGGCCGGCCCCGTAGGCTTCCGCTTATAGATCTGCTCGCAGATGAGATGACCGCAGGAGCAGGGCGGCCTTTCATTGCGGGCATTGGCCTCGCACCATGCACTGCAGAATTCCTTTCCCTCTGGAACGGCGCACATGCACTTCGGATGTGCACATTTCACCTGCATCTCGATTTCCTCCGCGAAACATTAGATGCAGCGGGACTTAGCGCACCCGAACGGCTTTCCAAACGAATCAACGGCGCGGCCTTCCGCAGTACCGCGTCCTGGCGCGTCTGGCAAGAGCACGTCAGCCTGAAAAACCGACCTCCGTAATGCTGCGTTCGTGGGATGCGTGGGAGCAACCTATGGGTGAGCGACAGGTAGCAACTTCCACGTTTCAATGGACTTGCCATGATCTCTCTGGATCTCAGCCGCGGAGCGCCGCTCGTCGACCGTAGCAAACTACACCTGATCAAGGGTCGCGAGATTTCCATCTGTCATCACTGTAAGCAGAGCATGAGCCGCAAGAGCCTGCTGCGCTGCAACGAGTGCCGCCGGGATTTCTGCTCCAATTGCCTGGATGCATGCCGCTGCTATACGCAGGGCGGCTTCCGCATCAGCGTCCGCCGTCCAAAGCAGGACCCGCATCTAGCCCTGGTGACCGGGGCGATCCAGCAAACCGGGCATCACGTCTGACCGCGGCTCCCATTTTAGGAAGCAATTCGAGTTCAGGACCGACGTCGCACACATTCCTCATAGAGCCGCAGGTACTCACCGGCTGGTTGGCGCCACGAATAGTCCTTAGCCATGCCGTTGCGCTGCAGCGTCACCCATGCAGATTTGTCCGCAAATATGCCGAAGGCCCGGTCCAGCGCTCCCATAAAGGCGCTGGGCTCGTAGGGGTAGAACTTGAACCCGGTTCCGGTCTTCGCGTCCGGATCCCACTCCTCAATCGTGTCGTCCAGCCCGCCGGTGGCATGCACCACGGGCACTGTCCCATATTTCAGGCTGTAAATCTGGCTCAGCCCG
>DASVAI010000092.1:0-5408 GCA_036376445.1 Acidobacteriaceae bacterium | reverse complement strand
AACTTCGGCGGCGGCAACACCAGTTCCAAAGTCGAGATGCCCGATCCGCTCACGCGTAAAAATGTGCAGGTGCTGTGGGTGAAGGGAAGCGGCGGCGACCTGGGCAGCATTCAGCGCGCAGGCTTCGCCACGCTATACATGCACAAGCTGCTCGCGCTGGAAGAGCTTTACGGCGGAGTGGAGCGCGAAGACGAGATGGCGGCGTATTACCCGCTCTGCACGTTCGGGCTGAACCCGGTGGCCGCTTCGATCGACACGCCGCTCCACGGTTTCCTGCCGTTTCCTCACGTGGACCATCTGCATCCGGACTGTGCCATCGCACTCGCAGCGGCGGCAAACGGTCTGGAAAAGATGGAGGAGTTCAACCAGCAGTACAGCCACAGACTGGTGTGGGTGCCGTGGCAGCGGCCGGGCTTTGAGTTGGGATTGATGCTGAAGGGCGCCGTCGAGCAGGAACCTGCATGCGACGGCATCATCCTCGGCGGACATGGACTCTTCACCTGGGGCAATACGCAGCGCGAATGTTATCTGAATACCATTACACTAATCGATCAGCTCACCAGCTTCATCGAGGAACATAGCGCAGCGAAGAAAGACCGCATCTTCGGCGGCCGGAAATGTGAGCCGCTTGCCGAGCGCAAAGACATCGCGCTGCAGATTCTCCCCATCCTTCGCGGCAAAGTGAGCGAGCAGAAACGGATGATCGGCAACTACTCGGATCATCCCGATGTGCTGGAGTTTGTAAACGCGGTCGACGCGCAGAAGCTCGCATACTTGGGCACAAGCTGCCCTGACCATTTCATCCGCACGAAGATTCGTCCGATGTTCGTGCCCTGGGACCCGAAGAGCGGGAAGGATGCGCTGCGCAACGAGATCGAAAAGCAGATCGCGATTTATCGGCAGGAATATGGCGAGTACTACAGGAAGCACGTTGAGCCGACCTCTCCAGCGATGCGGGATCCCAATCCCACTGTGGCGCTCATTCCCGGTCTCGGTATGTTTACCTTCGGGAAGGCAAAAGCCGAGGCGCGAATCGTGGGCGAGTTCTACATCAACGCGATTCACGTGATGAGGGGCGCGGGCGCGCTCGAAGGCAATAAGAACGTTGGACGCGTTCCGCAGTGCGGCTCGGAGAGCCTCGAGCAGGCGTTTCAGGTGTTCAGCAACTACGTCGCGATGCCACCCTCGGAAGCGTTCCGCATCGAGTACTGGTTGCTGGAAGACGCGAAGATTCGCCGCCAGCCACCGGAGAAGGAGCTGAGCCGCCAGATCGTCCTGATAGTAGGGGGTGGCAGCGGCATCGGCCGCGAGGTAGCGCTGCTCGCCGCCGCGCGCGGCGCGCATATCGTAGTCGCCGATCGTGATACCGCCGGCGCCGAGCGAGTGGCCGAAGAGGCAAAGAAGATTGCCGGAAAGGAAGCCTCGATTGCCGTTCCTGTGGACATTCGCAATCGCGAATCGATCCGCGAAGCAGTCCGCCGTACCGTAGAGCAGTTCGGCGGAGCGGACATTCTCATCAATACCGCGGCGCTGTTTCCGTCGTCGGCCAGCGGCGTGATCTCCGACGAGCAGTGGGCGCTGACACTCGAAGTGAATGTCACCGCGAACTTCCTTCTCGTCGAAGAGATCGGCAACATGCTGCGCGATCAGGGCCTGACGGCGAGCGTCGTGTTGACCAGCTCGGCGAACGCTGTGGTTCCGAAGCGCGGTTCAGAGGCCTACGACGTCAGCAAGGCGGCTCTCAGTCATCTGATTCGCGAGCTGGCAGTCTCGCAGGCGCCCCATGTGCGCGTGAACGGCATCAGCCCGGCGACTGTGGTGAAGGGCTCGACCATGTTCCCGCGCGATCGCGTGGTTGCGTCATTGCGGAAGTACGGCATTCCGTTGGAGGAGAGCATGTCTGACGACGAGCTGCGAACACTTCTCGCGCGCTTCTACGCAGATCGCACATTGACCCGCCAGCCCATTGATCCAGAAGTATGCGCGGAGGCGATTCTCTTTCTCGCAGGACCGAAGTCGCCATGCACAACCGGCCATCTGATTCCTGTCGATGGCGGGCTCACGGACGCATTCCTTCGCTAGCGAGAGAGTTCACTTGTCCGGCAGCAATCTTCCATCGCTTGTCGCGATCGACCTGGGAGCGGAAAGCTGCAGGGTATCCCTGCTCACGCCGGGCGAGAAGATGCGGCTGGTGCATCGTTTCGCGAATGCGCCGGTCTCGCGCGGTGAATCGCTTATGTGGGATATCGACCGCATTCTTTCGGAGATCGAGATCGGGCTGCGTCGCTGCGCCGAACAAGCGACCGACCCGATCGCATCCATCGGCGTAGATGGTTGGGCTGTGGATTATGTGCGGTTGGGCAGCGATGACCGCCCGCTTGGCCCGCCCTTCTGCTATCGCGATCTGCGGACGGAGGCCACGCTGGCCGCTATGGAATCGCGCTACTCGCGGGAGAAGCTCTTCGCGCTGAGCGGCGCCCAGCCGCTGCGCATCAACACCCAGTTTCAGCTCATGGCCGATCAGGCGGCCGGCATGCCTGCTTCGACGCCGTGGATCAATTTGCCGGAGTACGTATTCGCGACCCTCGGCGGCAGAAGAGTGGCCGAATACACCAACGCGACCCACACCGGCCTGGTGGACATGCGCCGGCGTGCGTGGTGCCCTGAGCTCTTTGAGTTGAGCGGATTGGAAATCGGCGCTGCTCCGCCATTGGTGACAACCGGAACCGATGTGGGTGCGCTGCGCTCGTCTCTTGCTTCTCTGCCTGCATTATCGCGGACAAGGTTGATCGCAACCGCATGCCACGATACGGCCTCCGCCGTTGCGGCAATTCCACTGGATGGTGAAGATTGGGCTTACATCAGCTCGGGCACGTGGTCGCTGGTAGGCGCTCTGATCGATCAGCCGGTCACCACGCCGGAAGCCTGCGCAGCGGGATTTACCAATCAGGGAGCGGCGGGAGATCGCATCTGCTTTCATAAGAACGTGAACGGAATGTGGCTGCTGAAACAAACCATCGCGCAGCTCTGCCCGAATGAGCAGGAGTGGCCAATGCACGAGATGCTTGCTGCTGCCGAACAACTTCCGTCGCCTCATGTCCTGCTAGATGTTGACGACTCTGACCTGCTACTGCCCGGCTCGATGGCGGCACGCATCAACGCGCAACGCAAGAGACACGGATTAGCAGCGATCGGCGAAACTTCCAGCGCCATGCCGCAATTCGCAAGCCTGATATGTCACAGCCTGGCCGCGCGTTATGCAGCGGTGCTGCGGGATGCCGAGCGGTTGACAGGCAGGCGCTTCCTCAGACTCGCGATTGTTGGCGGGGGCAGCCTGAACCATTTTCTGAACCGCTTGACGGCGCAAGCGACCGGGCTAGAGATCTTCTGCGGGGTTCCTGAGGGCTCGACAGTCGGGAACTTCGCGATCCAGCTTGCGACCTGGGAGGGAACGCCGAATTCGCGGGAGCGGATCGCGCACTGGGCGCGTATGCTCAGCGAGCTGTACGCATGTTGATTGAGAGGTCGATTTGCGCGCTGAGACGATGCAGCACAGAAAGCAGCGGGCTGTGGCCAAATCCGCGATCTTCACCAGGTAGCGTGATTGCAACTGTCGTGACGCGCGACCAGCGTCACGCTTCCGAGCAGGCCGGAGGGCAGCGGCTTTAGATTGGTCATGTCCTGCGGCGTGAAGCGGACGCCATAGCGTGCATCGAGCAGGCGATTGTCTGGCAAGGGCTGGCCGGCGAGCCGGTTGATGGCTGTGTTGCCCACCAGCACCATGATCTCGTTAGAGCCGGCGTGAACAAAAGGTGCAATCTCGATCTCGAATGGCGGATGCCAGACGAAGCCGGCGGACTTGCCGTTTACGAAGACTTCAGCCGCATCATGCACCGGACTATCGAGGTAGGCGCGCATGTTGAATTCTGGCAGGGGATCTGGAATCGGGACAGGCATGCCCTCGCCGAAGCTGAGCTTCAAAGATGTGTCGCGGCTCAAATCCGAATCCGGAATATGCGTGCGGTATGTCGCACGGCCGGAATAGAACTGCCGCTGTGGCATGCTGCCCCACGAGGTCAGACTGTGCAGCGTGATAACGGTTTGCGGCGCATCTGCGAAGGCGAGATTCCAATACATCGGCGCCCCGACGGAGACATCTGCACTTCCGCACGCATCGGACGGCTTTGCATGCGTCAGCGATGCCTCGCTGTCCGAAAAGAAGACAAGCCGTGATTCATAAGGTGCAAGGCTGAAGCCTATGTCCTGCGAAACAGGCAGCTCCTGTGTCTTGCCGGAGAAGGCGTCCCACAATTCAACGTACTTCCGTGCTGAGCGGAAGTGCGCCCTGAAATGCTGCGCGCGGTTGCTGGTGTTGCCGAAAAAATACAGGTCACCATTTTCCAGCTTGCGATGAATGAAGCCGACGGCAGAAGTTCTCGGTGTGGTTATGAAGTCCGGCTCAAGATATTCGTCGAGTGACGCACCGAGGCGATTCTCATCTTCGATGAAGTGAGCGCGGGGCGCATTGTCTTGGAATATCGAGCGCGATAGCTCCTGAATATGCCGTGTCTCGACCTCATCATTGAGGAATCCAGGCGCCGTTGCGGGAAGACGCCGCGTGGCAATCACGATTCCGCCGCGCTGCACAAAGCGTTGAATCTTCTCGTAGGTTTGAACAGGAATGCGGTCGATGCCGGGTAGGATGAGCACCTTGTACGGAATGCCGACGCTGTCAATCGCGTCGGCGTCGATGAAGTCGAGGTTAAAGCCGGCATCGAGCGCCTGGGCAATGACGGTGCTGCCCAGGAACTGCTTCATCGACGCATCCATCGTGATGTTGCTGCCGCTGTCGTCGAACCCGCCGCCTTGCTTCTGATACCGCGCCTGGAAGGATGCCCACACATCATCATTAGGAAGAAGCAGCGCGACATCGTTGGCCGGCTTGCCGAGTCGCAGCGCAAAGCTGATACGCTGCAGGTACTTCGTCAGATCAGGCATGGCGAAGAACCACGGATTGTGCGCGTTGAAGGCTCCAGCTGCGTACATCCGCCAACCCGGCTCGCCGGCAGATGCGGGTGAATAGGGCCAGCCGTGACCCACAAGCTGATTGATGCCCTGCAAGAAGTGGAGATCGGCTTCGGCTTTCATGTCGAGCGGCGTTGCGCGGAATGCGGGCGAGTGCAGCCAGGTCCAGGTCTCGGACGAGACAACGTTCTTGCCGAAGAGGTGTCCGGCGGAGGCGGCCCATCGGGTGTCCGAAAACTCGCGCCACATATTCAGGGTGGCCTTGCCTTCGCCTTCGGGCAGGTCCTCGAAGCGGTTGCTGGAGAGAGTGACTGGCGGATAGCCGTAGGTCTGGGAGCGCAGAAGGGTTCCATGCTGGCGCGCCCAGGCATGCATCGGCTCCA
>DASVAI010000086.1:0-18354 GCA_036376445.1 Acidobacteriaceae bacterium | reverse complement strand
GTCAACGAGTCCAGGACCAACAGAACATCCTTCCCGTCTGCCGCGTAGCTCTCTGCGACACTTGTTGCCGCCAGGGCGGCACGCATGCGCAGCAGAGGCGACTGGTCGGACGTAGACACAATCACCACCGAACGGCGCCTTCCTTCCGCACCCAGCGCGTCTTCGAGAAACTCACCGACTTCGCGCCCGCGCTCACCCACCAGTCCGACTACAATCACATCGGCCGAGGCGTTGCGCGTCATCATGCCGATCAAGGTGCTCTTCCCTACACCCGAGCCGCCAAAGATTCCGATCCGCTGGCCCAGTCCCACGGTCAGCATTGAATCGATCGCGCGTACGCCCGTGGAGAGCGGCTGGCGAATGGGAAGTCGATCCATTGGCGCAGGTGGAGCGCGGTGGATCGATTTGTGGTCGGACGCATGGAGCGGACCGAGATCATCCATCGGATTGCCCACCGCGTCCAAGACCCGGCCAATCAATTGCTCACCTACCGGAAAGGCGGGAGGGCGACCGAGACCAATTACCGCATCTCCGTGACGCAACCCCTCGGTGCCCTCCAACGGCATCGCGAGCACGCGATGACCGCGGAACCCAATCACCTCACCCGCATATCGTCTGCCGGCGGCATCGACAAGCTCGCAGCAGTCTCCGATGCTGCACAGCGGACCGGCACATTCCATGCTCTGCCCAGCCGCATCGATGACTTTTCCAGTCCACTGCCAGGCGTGCTGGCGGCGAAGATGGCTGTCCAGAAGGTCGACCAACGCAGGCGTCATTGGCTCCGCTCTCTTTCTGAAACAGGTGCACCGGGGCGGCTGTTCAGCAGATCGAAGAAGCCGCGCTCGATCTCAGCCAATTGACTGTGCACGCTGAGGTCGGCTGTGCTCGCGCCCATTTCTATCCGGCAGTGTCCTGCCGCAACGTTCTGCTTTCCCCGGACTTCTACAAATGCTGTTGCTGAATCCGACGAGAGCCACTGCCGCCATTTGCCCACCTCGCCTTCGGCGACCTCCAGCACGCAGGCAGTCTCCTTCTGCGCGTCTTCGAGCGCGACCCGAACTGGTCCGCGGAGCAACAACGGATCGAGCTGCGCCTCGCGATGGAGGACTCGCGCCGCAATGCCCAAAGCAAGCCGCAATAAGGCCGATTCTGCTTCCTGAAAATATCGCTTCTGCTCCTCCCGAAACGATGAAAGCGCCGCAACCACTTCCGCCGCGCATTTCCGTTCCAGCGCTTCCTTCTGCTCTGCCAGAGCCCCGGACATCATCTCGGCTGTGCTCTTATGCACTGCATCAAGCTCCTCGCGATGCCGCTTCTGGATTTCTGCCCGTTCGCTCTCAAGCTCCACGATGCGGGCCTCCAGGCGAACATCGGGCATCTTCGACGGATATTGCGCGACCTCATCTCTCCCGGGTGCGCCGGGAAGACCGCCGATAAGCTGCGTTGCCCCGGGTATTCCGTTCCAAGTCCCGGATCCGGCCCGCCGCTGCACATAAATGAGTCTTTTGATGTCCGCGTCCATGTCTCTTCTGCTCGCGCAATCCGATCTACACCATCAGACTGTCGCCCTGTTCAAGTTTCAAAATGATCTGCCCGGTAGCTTCCATGCGTCGCGCAATTGCCAGGATGCTTTGCTGCGCCTGCATTACTTCGCGCGAGCGTACCGGCCCCATGACTTCTATCTCCTCCTGGAGCATCTCTGCGGCCCGCGTGGACATCGCCTTGTAGATATGAGCGCGCAACTCCTCCTTGGTCCCCTTCATAGCTAGTGCCAACTGCCGACGGTCTACGCCTGCTACCAGATCCCGCACGCTTGCGCCAGGAACATTCAGCAGATCTTCGAAGGTGAACATCAGGTTGCGCACATGGATCGCGGTTTCGGGCGACTCCGCCTCAATTCGATCGAGAATCTTCTTCGACGCTTCTGCCTCAAGACCATTCAGCAGGTCGGCCACTGCTTTGTACCCCGAATAGGAGCGCTTGTGCGTGTCTCCGACGGTCTGTAATTGTTGATTGAGAATGCGGGCGACTTTCTGCGCCACTTCAGGCGAGAAATGCCGCATCTCCGCCAATCGTTGCACGGCCGCCACGCGCTGCTCTTCGCCCAGACCGCTCAGCATCTGCGAACCCCTCTGCAGGTCAAGATGCGCCAGTACTAGCGCGACCGTCTGCGGATGCTCATTCTCCAATGACTTGCTGAGCTGCGCCGGATCCACTCTCTGCAGCATCGCCAGGTTGCTGTCGTTCGCTTCCTTGGTTCGTTGCAACTGAAGCATCACTGCATCCGCGCGAGACTGGCCCAGCGCACCGGTAAGCAGCCGATTGGCTGATGTAAGTCCGCCCCGAAGTGTCTGCTGCTGGGTAGTCAGCAGCGATTCGAAATCCTCCAGTACACTGACGGTCAGCGCCGGATCGACATGATCGAGCGAAGCAATCTCGGCCGCCACGGTTTCAATCATTGCGTCAGGCAAGTCCTGTAGCAGTTCGCGGGCAATATCGTCGCCCACAGCCATCAGCAGAATCGCAGCGCGCCGGCGCCCGCTCAAGATTCGTTGACTGTTCGTCGCAACCGGCGAAGCAGGTCGCGCAGCCACAGCATTAGTTGTCATTGCCTCCGGCATTTGCCTTCCTTGTTCCTGATGATTTATTCGCTCTCAAGCCAAGCGTGAAGCAGTCGCGCCGATTGCGCCGGATCTGCGGCGACGCTTGCAGTCACACGCTGAAGAATCGATTCGCGCTGTCGTGCTTCCGGTGAGGGCAGAGCGGGCGTCCCATCCTCCGGAAGCGCATCGCTTACCGAGATCAGGCCCCCCGGCGCAGGCAGTGCCGCGGAACGCAGACTGTGCGTTACCGGCCGAAGCACCAGCAGAATCAAGGCAAGCAGTCCGATCAGCGCAGCCGCATAGCGCGGAAGATCAAGAGCCAGAGCCGCATGAAGCGCACGCTCCCCGATCGGCTGCCCTGCATCGCGAGCGTTGTCAAATGCAAGGTTCTCGACTGAGATGACGTCTCCACGTGAGCCGTCGTACCCGACTGCCGCCTCTGCCAACTGTGTAATCCGCTTCATCTGGTCGGGCGTCCACGGAGCCAGGGACCCCATCTTTCCCTGTTCCGCGCCGGCTGGACGGTCGTTAAGTAGCACCGCAATCGTGGCGCGCCTTACACGTCCGGGCGACTCGATCATGTGGCGAGTCTTCTTTGACGCTCCATACGTGCCGCTCTCTTCCTTCATGCTGCCGCCCCCGTTGTTACGCGGTGGCGGAAGTAATGGCGCCTGCGCATTAGGGGCGTTGCTGACGGTCCCCGGCACGCCTCCCGGCACGGAGCGATCGCCGGTTTGCTGCTCCGATCGCTGCATCGAGAGCGTGACGGTGGCGTTCGGGTCGAAGGTTTCGTCGGTTTCTTCAGAGGCCGTCGTGTCGTAATCAAGATGCACGGAGGCACGCACGTTGCCTTCGCCAGTGATCGGCTCCAGCGTGGCGATCAGTCGATCCGCAAGCTTCTGCTCCTCTTCGTTCGCGGCGCCGTTAGCGTTCTTCACGCCAAGCTCCGCGCGGCCGTCCGCATCCACCAGCGTCACATTCGCCGCGCTCAGATGATCGACCGCGCTCGCCACCAGGTTCCGGATCGCATCTACCTCCTGCGGGCTCAGGTCCCTCTGCTTCAGCTTCAACAGCACGGAGGCCTTGGCCTGTTCCTGCCGTTCGGTAAAGAGCGATTCATGTGGCAGAACGAGATGTACATGCGCGGACTTCACGGATGACAGGCTCTCGATGGTGTGTTCAAGCTCACCTTCGAGCGCCCGCTGATAATTCACGTGTTCGTCAAACTCCGATCCAATCCAGTTCGGCTTGTCGAAAAGTTCGAACCCGAGCCGACCGCTCTTCGGGCCGCCCTTCGCCGCGGTTTCCAGGCGCGCTTTGTCCAGTTGGTCGGCCGGAACGCGTAATGTGGCGCCGTCAGAGGAGACGTCAAATGGAATCTTTGCCGCCGTCAGCTCATCGCTGAGCTCGCGCGTGTCTGCCGGGTCGAGATGCGCATAGAGCACACGCCAGGTCGGTTGCATGACCAGCGACGCGAAGATGCCGGCGGAGAAGACGACGGCCGCCACGACTGCAAACAGAATCGTCTTCGTGCGCTTAGGCAGCGCCAGGATGCGCTGGGAAAACCGTGTCACAGGTGCGAGCAGCGCAAGCGATGCAGCCGGATTGGCGGAGCTATCCATAATGAAATCTGTCGGGGACTTAGAACTGCGTGCTCATCAACTGCTGGTAAGCGCCTACCGCTTTGTTGCGAAACGCAAGCGCCATCTCGAATGCCAGATCCGCCTTCTGTGTGGCGATCATGGCCGTGTGGATGTCGGTGCCGTTGCCGGCCATCAGCCCATCGACCGCCTGGGTCGCGTTGGTTTCAAGGTGCTGCATCTGCTGCATCGCATTGCGCATCAGCGTGGCGAATGGTGAACCCGGCTGGGCGACAGGAGTGGCGCCCGACTGCGGGAGTTGCACCGCTGGTAATCCGTGGATCGGAGTCAAAGCCATCGTTCCCTCAAGTACGTCTTCTGTTCGGTGTTGTTACTTCAACAGGTCCAGGGAGGCGCCAATCATGGTCTTGGTCGCCTGCACAGCGGAAACGTTCAATCCGTAGGCACGCGTGGCTCCCATGAGATCGACCATTTCGGTAAGAGGATCGATGTCGGGATAGGTCACGTAACCATCCTTGTCCGCGTCGGGATGTCCAGGATCGTAGCGGCGAAGGCCCTGGCTTTGATCGGTGACGATTCCCGCGACCTCGACTCCTCCTTCATCGTGTGTCGTATTTCCCAGCGCGGAGTTCCATTCCATCGGCGGCAACTGACTCTGGAGCGTGCTGGCGAAGCTGCCGCTCAACCCACCGTTCGTGACATCGTTCGTAGCCGCTCCCGCGGACTGGAAGATCACATGCTGGCGCTGGAATAGCTTTCCGTCGGCGGTGCGCGTTGTCTCCGCGTTTGCCATATTCGAGGCTGTGACCTCCGCGCGCACGCGTTCCGCGCTCAATGCAGAACCGCTCACTCCAAGGACACCGAAAAGGTTCATCTCTGCCTGCCTTCCTCTCTCACGCTCACTTGCTGTCGGCGTGAATTGCGTCCAGCACACGGGCGTATTCGCGTTTCGCCAGCTCGACTCCCGTACGGAACTTGAGCTGTGCCTCTGCCATTGCCAGACCTTCGCGATCCATCGAAACGTTGTTCCCATCCGGACGGGCCAGCAGGCCATCCACTTCCTGCAACCGGGGTGTTCCGGACTCGCCCGGCGTACCCTCGCCACTCAATTCCCGGCGCATCTCGGCTCCAAAATCGAAGCCGATTGTGTGGAAGCCGGGCGTATCGACATTCGCCATATTGGTTGCCGTCGCCTTCAACTGCGCGGCCGCCAGGTCCATGTACTGTGCCAGTTGATCTGCCAGCGGGGTTGCGATACGCATCACAGCCATCCTGCACTCTTGGAGAATCTGCGCTCTGCATCCTCATGCAGTTACGCTTGTCCTTCTTCAGTGCAATCGCCGTGCCACCAGGACGCCAGCGCGCCTTAGTGTTTTTTAAGGCTGATCGAACTCAATCTCGGCAGTGGTAATCTCAGCCCGGTCCTCGGCCAGAATGCAAGCTCTCTCGATCACATGCTGCAGCTCGCGTACGTTACCGGGCCAGGGATGCGCGCAGAGCTCGGCGAGTCCCTCGTCCGTAACCCGCTTGCCGCTGCCGCCCTCCTCGAACATTTCGAGAAAATGCTCCACCAGCGCGGGCAGGTCGGCAATATGTTCTGTGAGTGCCGGCGTGCGAATGCAGAAGACGGCCAGGCGGTAGAAGAGGTCGGCGCGAAAAGTGTCATCCTGCGCGCGACGGGCAAGCGGCTGGTGAGTCGCGGCCACGATGCGCACGTCGACGCGGATGGTCTCGTTCTCTCCCACGCGCTGTATCTCGCCGCTCTCCAGGAAGCGCAGCAGCTTGGACTGTAATGCCAGCGGCATCTCCCCTATCTCATCCAGAAATAAAGTCCCGCCGTTGGCCGATTCGATCCTTCCCGTACGGCGCTGCACTGCGCCGGTAAACGCACCGCGGGCATGGCCAAAGAGTTCGGCCTCCAGCAGCGCTTCCGGAATGGCGGCGCAGTTCAGCGCGACGAAGGGTCGATCCGCTCGTGAACTTAGCCGGTGCAGGGCGCGCGCCACCACTTCCTTACCGGTCCCCGTCGGACCCTGGATCAACACTGTCGTCTTGCGCACGGCCACCAGGAGGATGCGGCGGCTCACTTCGAGCATGCGCTCGGAATCGCCGATTAACTCCGGCACCCGCACGGAAGCGGTCGTCTCCTTGCTGCCCTGTGCGATCACCGCGCGGCTAGCCGCCAGAGGTACCCTGGGGCTTTGCCGAGACACAGGTCCAGCGATCGGAATTACCGGCGCAATGACGTCGGCCCCGCGGGTCGGCTCTTCCGCATCGCAAACGGACCGGAGCACCTGCAGCAGCTCGCCTCGTCTGCCGCTGCGAAAACCCTCTTGTCCGCCGAGCACCCCGTCGAGGGCAATCAGATCCATCGCCGGATGGCTGGCTCGGGCTTCCGCCGCAAAATCTTCCAGATGCAAATCTCGCAGCGTTCCTTCAATCAGCGTGGCATGTGGGTGCGTCTCGTCCATTAACAGCAGCGCCGCCGCGCCGCCGTCCGCTTCGTGAACATCCCAACGCTGCGCGGCCAGCGCTTTGCGCAAACGGCTGCGTGTTTCGGAATCGGTGCTGACTATCAGCACAGAAGCTGTATTTCGTGTCACAACGGATGCTGTCGCCATTGGGCCCTCACTTGAACCAAAATTCAATCTGGAAATGCGAATTGGAGCGCTACTGCAAGGCCGCCGCCTGCGGGAATACCGGAACCGGCGGGGGCAGGAACGATACGCTTTCGGACGGAGGCACGCTGTCGGCGCCGACGATGCGATAGCCTTGGCCGCGGACCGTCTCAATCAGGCACGCGCTTTCCCCCAGCTTCTTCCGCAGGTAGTTGATATAGACATCAACGACGTTGGTGTTGCCGGATTCGCTTGAGCCCCACACGCGCTCGAGCAGCATCGCTCTCGATACGCAGCGGCCGCGGTGGAGCATCAGATACTCCAACAGGCTGAACTCCCGGCGGCTCAGCGCAATGGCCTCGTGACCGCATTCGAGCGATTGCTGCAGGCGATTCAGCTCCAGCCCGCCACAGCGCAAGACGGCGATGCCGTCCTGGCGCCGGACTGCCGCCCGGCATCGCGCCTTCAGCTCCCGCATCGCGAAGGGCTTCATCAGGCAGTCGTCCGCGCCGGCCTCCAGGCAGGCAATCCGGACATCCAGATCGGCGGCCCTGCTGCTGAGAACCAGCACCCGCATGCCGTTGCCAAGCTGGTGCGCCACGTCCAGAACCCGCATCCCGATGTCGCCCGGAAGGTCCAGGTCAAGCAAGAGCAGGTCGTAGTCGGCGCTGGCAATCGCGGTAGCGGCAGCAGCTCCATCGCTCACCAGATCGATGGCATGATCTTCCTTCTCCAGCGACCGAGTCACAAACATTCCCAGGGCAGCATCATGTTCTGCAATCAGGATTCTCAAGGCCCGTCCCTCTTCTTATCGCCGGGTGAATCCCGGCTTGCAGAAACAAACATCTCGTCAGAAGGGTGGTTTTGGCAAGATATTGTTTTGGTTTTTGTTCGCCTGAATTTCGCTTTTGGTACGCCTTTGTGGCTCCGTCCCGATTTGGGACCCCAACTATGTCACAGCGAAGATTTCTTCGCCACATTTCGCTCTTTGTTCGCTACAATGTCGGCATGTCCGTCACGCGTCGACAAAAAGAGGTGGTTGATTTCATCAGCGGCTTTGTAGAAGAGAACGGGTATTCGCCGTCCTTCGATGAAATCGCTCGGGGATTGAATTTGAAGTCCCTCGCAACGGTGCACAAGCACGTCACCAACCTGCAGAAGAAGGGACTGCTTGAGCGGGCGCATAACCGCAGCCGTTCGATCGACATTCTGCCTCAGAAAAGCAAGAGCCGGCAGTCTGAGCGCCTGCCGCTGGTTGGCCGTATTGCCGCCGGTCTGCCGGTAGACGCGGCCGAGGCCTCCGAGTCCATCTCGCTCGGCGACATTATTGGTAACAAAGACGTTTACGCGCTTGAAGTACGAGGCGATTCGATGCGCGACGAGCACATCGTCAATGGCGATTATGTTCTCGTGGAACGGGTGAGGACAGCGCGACCAGGGGAGATCATCGTGGCGCTGGTTCGCGGGAGCGAGACCACCCTGAAGCGCTATTACCTCGAGGGTGAGCAGGTGCGGCTGCAGCCCTCCAACGTAGAAATGGCGCCGATCTACGTTCCGGCGCAGGACTTGGCGATCCAGGGCCGCGTGCTTGGAATACTGCGCAAATACGCCTGATCGAAGCAAAAATGAAAGCGGCCCGATGGATCAGCATCGGGCCGCTTCTGCTTTTGAATCAATGCCTTCTCAGGCCACGGTAGTGGCCAGGACCTTGGCAACGCTCTTGTCGATCGTTTCCTTCGGCACATAGCCGACGATCTGCTCGGCAACCTTGCCGCCCTTGAAGAGAAGCAGCGCTGGGATTCCCCGGATGCCGTAGCGAGCGGGGGTGGACGCGTTGCGATCGACATCCATTTTCATGACCTTGAGCTTGCCCTGGTAGGCCGCAGCCACCTCATCGACGATCGGGGCAAGGGCGCGACAGGGGCCGCACCAAGCCGCCCAGAAGTCCACCAGGACTGGTTCGCTGGACTTCAGAACCTCTTGCTCGAAGGTTGCGTCGTTGACATCGGTGATCCCATGACCTGCCATTATTCCTCCATCCGGGGCCACAATAGCCTCAGGTTTTGTGTCCGAAACCGGCCCTTTGGGCGCGTTTCGGGTCGCATTTGCGCACGGAAATGTGCTCTTAGAGAGATGCAACAGAGGCCAAAAGGTCGCACCGCCGAAGCACGCTGCCATCCATCTTACGAGACATCACTGAACGACGGGCTGTGGAAACCAAAAGCGCCTGTGGCTCTCAAAGGAGCCACAGGCGCTAGAGCAGCCCTCCCCCAGAACTGCCCACGGGTGAGAAGGTAGGTGCTGTAGTGCAGAAAGTAAACAAAACTTAGGTACTTTTGTGGTCATCGGTCTGGCATATTACTGTTCGGGGACTAAATGGGCAGCTTTGAGGCCTGAAAACTAGAAAAAATCGTATACTCCTGCCAATGGCCGACTTACTTTCACCCCGCGAGGCCGCGCTGCGGCTCGGTATCTCCTATCCGACGATGAAGCAGTGGCTCTACCGGGGCAAGTTGAAGGCAATCAAGACCCCCGGCGGGCACTACCGCATCCCCGAGGCGGAGCTGGACGGGCTGCTGCACAAGGCGCGGCGGCCGGAGACCCCGAAGCGGCAGATGATGCGAACGGTGAGCGGGCGAAACCAACTGGTCGGCCGGATTGTCGAGCTCAAGATCGAAGGGCTGCTGGCGCAGGTGAAGCTTTCGATCGGCGGGCAGATCATCACGTCTCTGATCACCGCGGATGCGGCGCGCGAGCTGCGGCTTGAGGTGGGCGAGACGGCGGCGGCGCTGATCAAATCGACGGAAGTGATGCTGCTGCGGGTTTGAATAGCAGATCCCGCTACTTCGCGTCGTTCTGGGTCGGGATGGCGAAGATCAGATACAAGGATGCCGGAACAGGGAATGTCTCTTAGAGATCACAGCATTCGATGGCTGAGCGCGTTGCTTGTTGCCGCTGTTCTTTTTCTGATGTTGCAGAAGCCAACGGCTTCGAGCGCGCAGCAGCAGACGCCGCTGCGGGTAGCGGCGGCGGCGGACCTGGAGCCGCTGCTTCCGGGATTGTTAACCGCGTATCAGAAGCAGAGCGGGCAGCGAGTCGAGGCCTCGTTTGCCTCGTCGGCCACGCTGGCGACGCAGATTGAGAACGGCGCTCCCTTCGACATCTTCCTTTCGGCAGACATGATGCTTCCGCAGCGGATTGTGCATGACGGCTTCGCCGCGCCGGGAGCAACGGCACAGCCCTACGCGCGCGGCACGCTGGTACTGTGGACGCGCAATCAAAGCGGACTGAAACTCCTGAACCTTGATCAACTCGGGTCGCCCGAAGTGCACAGCATCGCGATTGCCAACCCGCAGCATGCGCCTTATGGCCGTGCTGCGATGCAGGCGCTGAAAAACCTTGGGCTACTGCCTGCGATCCAGGCAAAGCTGCGCACTGCGGAAAATATCGCGCAGGCGGCTCAGTTCGCCAGCACGGGGAATGCGGATGTGGGATTGATCTCGCTGACGTCGGCGCTGGCGCTGACGGCGCAGGGACATTATGTTGCGGTGCCGCAAAGTGCATACCAGCCCATCCTGCAGGGCGCGGTGGCGCTGAAGGGCGGCTCGAATCAAAAGGGCGCGGCGGCGTTTCTCAAGTATCTGCACTCTCCTGCAGTTGCCCAGCGGCTGCAAGAGGGCGGGCTGACTCCGGCGCGGTAAGACAATTCAGTCTGCGCGAAGCGCCTCAACGGGATTCAGCAAGGCTGCTCTCCGAACTGGCAGATAAGCAGCAAAGACCGCAGACACAGCCAGCACGCCGGTGACTACAAGCAGGATGCGCACGTCCCAGCGATTGATGCCCGAAAGCATGCTGCGAATCAGCCCTGCGGTTGCGATTGAGCAGACCAATTCGCCGCTGGCACGCGTCGGGCAGACCACTGCGCCCGAAACCCTGACGTACCAGCGTTCAGTGTATTCTGCGTAGCGCTTCGGCAGCGTTATCCCGGACTGTGGAAACCGCATCTTCGGTGGTCATACGGCTAAGTAGGGTGCGCGCATCGGCTCCGTTCTCAGACTTGACCGCGAGCGTGGCGAACTTGCGAACGCCTGCGTCCGGATCTTTGAGTAGATTCAGCAGCGTAGTATCCGGCAGGACGAGCGCCCGCTGGCTCACGGCGGCTGCGACTGCCACACGCACGGGCGAACGCTGGTCCGCTGCCGCGCGAACGAGCGCATTGACAACTGCCGGACCGCCCACGCGGCTCAACGCGAACACGGCCCGTGATGCCATCCACTCCTCTGGATCGGAGATGATCTGCTCCAAAGCCGGGACATCGCCGGAACCAATGCCTTGATACATGGCTTCAGTCGGCTCGATCATGCTTAGTTTGGTACGTAGTTCCTCGGCAGTCATCCTAGTCTCCTTCGTCTACGAGCAGGTTGCGGTCAGGCTGCTCGCCAGCATCGTCGTTTGTTCGGAAGCAATCAGATCCGGCGGAAGGTTCGTCCATCCGATGGACGGATTCATCAACCGGTCGCTGTTACTGACATGAGACAGACCGAGGACGTGGCCGACCTCATGGGCGGTGAGCCAGCGGGCTGTATCCACTTCGACCACCGCACAAGCCGGGTCCGCGGCGGGGTGAGCGGCGCAGCCGACAAAGTTGCCTGCTCCGCCTATCAGCGAGCTCACCAGATAAACGACGATATCGTTCGATCCCGCGTTATTGCGATGCGCGAAAAGCGTGTTCTGATCGCTGGTAGTGCTGCCCGCCACGCAACTGCCCACGTTTAGATTCTGTAAAGATGCCAGAGTGGCGTCTCCGCTCAAGTCCTCCGTAGTGCCACGCACGACACCGATATTGCCGCCGCCTATATACAGTTCTTCCATGGCAGTGTACTGGTCGGCGAGATAGTTGAGACGGGCCTGTGTGAGTTGCAGGACGGACTTGAAGTGAACCGTGATGCACCGCTGGGCGACGAGCGGCCAGAACGTGCTCCAGATGTGATTGTCGAAGCCGATAACGAACAGATCTAAGTTGCCGGAAGCCCGCGATACAGCGGCGACCTGCTGATGTTCACGATCGAAGACTGCCTGCCCGGGCAGCGGGAACCAATCACCGTTCCAGCCGACTCTGTCGTTCCAGAACGTGCTCCAGATGTGATTGTCGAAGCCGATAACGAACAGATCTAAGTTGCCGGAAGCCCGCGATACAGCGGCGATCTGCTGATGTTCACGATCGAAGACCGCCTGCCCGGGCAGCGGGAACCAATCACTGTTCCAGACTTGGAATGCCATCGCCTATACCTCCATTGCTGGAAATACGCTTCGTCCAAGATGATCATTGACTCCGCGTGTCAAAGTGTTCGGACCCCGGGCCGCAAGATGGGCACAGATCTGCTGCGATAGTAGGCGTATGAAGCCAACGATCATTCAATAGCAATGTTGTTGAGCCGGATTCTCGTGTCGAACGGAAATTACTAATTCAGGAAGTTCGAAATGATTCTTACAACCGCTCTGCAACCGGGATGTTGGACACCGGCCGAAGCAGATCTCTGTGCTAATGGCCAAGAACGATAGCCGTAGTTCTGTAACAAAGTCAAGCACTAAGAAATGAACTGTTGATATGCACTAGCAATTGGTTGGGCGATGGCAGCAAGGCCGGCATAAGAGCTGATTCGCTCTGGATTGTCTTGGCGGGCCGCGGTTTCGCATCAAAGTTGCGCTCGCACTGGCGTCGGTTGGAATCTACGGGGTGTTAGCGTATTCGGTAGCGCAGCGCACGAATGAGATCGGCGTGCGATTGGCAGTGGGAGCGCAGCCGTCGCAGGTGCGCGCGCTGATTCTCAAGGAGAGCACATGGCTCGCGGTCGCGGGCATCGCCGTCGGGGCGATTACGGCGTTTGGGCTCTGCCGGCTGGTACGGTCGATGCTCTATGGCATACGGCCGGACGATCCTGCAACGTTGGTCGCCGGCATTCTCATTCTGCTTTCGGTGGCAGTGGCGGCGAGCTGGATTCCAGCGCGGCGCGCGGCGCGACTCGATCCGATGGAGGCGCTGCGGCACGAGTAGGGCTGGTTTCAGCCACTTCAGTTTCATAGACTGGCAGGCGTTGTTTCGCATCTGGCGTACGGTGCGGCGAGGCGGCGCGCCTCTGATCCTCTGTTTTCACATTTGAGACGCGGCGCGTGGGCTAGTCTTTGAGTCTGCGGAATCGGGGACGGTTGAGACAGCACGTGTAGCAAGAAACGCAGTTGAACCATTGTTGAGGAGGAGCGGCACATGGCGCGGATGAAAGCAGTGCAGGTACCGAAGGCTGGAGCGGACTTTGAAGTCGTGGAGCGGGAGATTCCGGAGCCGCGCGCGGGTGAGGTGAGGATTCGCGTGCAGGCATGCGGGGTGTGTCACAGCGATGTGTTCACGAAGGAAGGGGCCTTCCCCGGAATCTCCTATCCGCGCGTGCCCGGGCACGAGATCGCGGGAGTAATCGACGCATTGGGAGAGGGCGTGACGACGTGGAAGGAAGGTGAGCGTGTTGGTGTCGGCTGGCATGGCGGCCAGGACGGCACGTGCCTGTCATGCCGGCGCGGCGACTTTGTCAATTGCGTGAATGTGAAGGTTTGCGGCATCAGCTATGACGGCGGCTATCAGGAGTACATGGTGGCGCCGGTGGAAGCGGTCGCGCACGTGCCTGAATCCCTGGACGTGGCCGATGCTGCTCCGCTGATGTGCGCGGGAATCACGACTTTCAATGCGCTGCGGCACGCGGGCGCGCTGCCCAGTGACCTGGTCGCCATTCAGGGTGTGGGCGGGCTTGGCCACCTGGGCATCCAGTTCGCGACGAAGTTTGGCTATCGGGTGGCGGCGATCGGTCGCGGGACTGCGAATGCCGCTCTGGCAAAGAAGCTTGGCGCAGACATCTATATCGACAGCGCGGCGGGGGATCCGGCCGCGGAGTTGCAGAAGCTGGGCGGAGCGAGCGTGATCCTGGCAACAGCGCCGAGCGGAAAAGCCATGTCGGCGCTGATTGCCGGATTAGGGCCGAATGGCACGCTGGTGGTCATCGGAGCGACAACCGATCCGATCGAAGTGACGCCGGTTGATCTGATCACCGGCAAGAAGCGGATCCACGGCTGGGTTGCCGGGCTCCCTACGGATTCCGAGGACACACTGCGGTTTGCCGAGATGACCGGCGTGCGTCCGATGATCGAGAAGTATCCGCTGGCGAAGGCGGCGGAGGCCTACGATCGCATGATGAGCGGGAAGGCGGAGTTCCGGGTTGTGCTGACGATGTAAAGAAAGAGCGGCGTCCGCGTCTCGACGCGCGTGACGCCGCACAGTTTTCAGAAAACGGCTAGTCTTTTGTTTGCATGGACTGGCAGGCACTGTTTCTGACAATGCGACTGGCCGCGGTGACGACCGCCATCCTGCTGCCGCTGGCGCTGGTGCTTTCCGAATGGCTGGCGCGCGCGCATGGGTGGACGGCGCGGCTGATCGAAGCGGCGGTGGGGCTGCCGCTGGTGCTTCCGCCTACGGTGCTGGGGTTTTATCTCCTGGTGCTGCTGGGGCCCGCGACTGCGGTGGGACGGTTGCTGGTGCGGGTGGTCGGGCATCCGCTGGCGTTCACGTTCTGGGGATTGGTGATCGGGTCCGTACTCTACAGCCTGCCATTTGCTGTGCAGCCGGTGCTCGCGGGTTTTCGTGCGGTCGATACCGCGCAACTGGAGAGCGCCGCCCTGTTGGGAGCATCGCGGAGCCGCGTGCTGCGGCATGTCCTGCTGCCTGCGGCGCGGAGTTCTGTATTGGCGGCGGCAGTGCTGTCTTTTGCCCATACCGTGGGCGAGTTCGGTGTGGTGCTGATGCTGGGAGGCTCCATTCCGGGAGTGACGCGCACGCTTTCGATTGCCCTGTACGACCAGGTGATGGACGGCAATTATGGGCCGGCGAACCGGACGGCTGTGGCGCTGGTAGCAATCTCACTGGCGGCGCTGATCGTGGTGTACAGCGTGGCGCGGGCCGGCGCGCGTGGCGAGGCTGCCCGTGCCTGAGTTGGAAAAGGCGACGGCGAGTGCGCAGAGCAGCGTTGCGCAACAGGGCGCGACTCCGTGGCTGGAGTTTGCTGTGCATCACCGAAGCAATGAGACCGGCGGCCTGACGCTGGCGGCTGAAGCAGCGCTGCGCCGATCGCTTGCAGTACTGGTCGGTCCTTCCGGCGCCGGGAAGACGTCGCTGCTGCGCAGCATCGCAGGACTGCTGAAGCCGGACCGCGGACAGATTCGCGTGTTGGGCAAGACGGTGTGGGACAGCGCGGATGGCATGTGGATACGGCCCAGAGACCGTCACTGCGGGCTGGTGACGCAGCGGCCGGCGCTCTTCCCTGCTCTGACGGTGGCGGAGAATATCGCGTTCGGTCTGCATGATCTTCCGCGCGAGGAGCGGAAGAGGCGGGTGGAGGAGATGGCAGCGCTCTTCCGGCTGGATGCGCTACTGGACCGGCGGCCGCCGCGGCTTTCCGGGGGCGAGCAACAGCGCGCGGCAGTGGCGCGTACGCTGGCGCCGCGGCCCCGCGTGCTGCTGTTGGATGAGCCGTTCGCCGGACTGAACCTGGAGCTGAAGGACACGATCTTGACCGACCTGGAGCACTGGCTCAAGGTCAGCGAGACACCGGTGATGTATGTGACGCATGACGTTGCGGAAGCCTGGCGCATGGGCTCTGGCCAGCGCGCCGAGGTGCTGCGCATCGAAGCCGGACGCATTGTGCAGCAAGGCGCGGCGGCTGAGGTGCTGGCCGAAGATCGTGCACGGCTGCTCCTGTCGCTCGGCTGATTCACGTACGACCGGCGGGAACGACGCCGCATCTTCATACATACATCCAGAGCGTCGACGCGCCCATCTGCGAACACGGCCGGACACAACACAGTCGTATGGAATCCATTTGTTTTTTGCATGCCGTGGTTTCGGTGGCATGAAACGTCTTTGGCGGATCGGCCACTAACTCATTCGGGATGCGTCTAAATGACCGAGAAAGCGGTGGACGTGGCAGGACAGGACGAGCCGCAACAGGAGATGCGAGATGCATGTGTGGCGCGGGCCTTTGCCTCACTGGAGGGACTCTCGTGTGGCGATGCATTCGGCGAGTGCATCCAGAAAGCACATCGCAATGCAACGCTGCGGGCGGCACGCATCCTGCCTTCCGCTCCATGGCCCTACACCGATGACACGGTCATGGCGGTGTCTGTCTATGCGTGCCTGGAGCGGCATGGAAAGATCGAGCCGGAGTGGCTCGCAGAAAGCTTTGCGCGGCACTACGATCCGGAGCGCGGGTACGGGCATTCCATGAATGCACTGCTGATCCGGATTGCTGCGCTTGGCGCGAAAAACTGGTTTGAAGAGGCACAAGAACTATTCGACGGGGAGGGCTCGTTCGGCAACAGTGCGGCGATGCGGGTGGCGCCTGTGGGCGCGTACTTTGCGCACGATCTGCACCTTGTCGCCGAGAACGCGGCGCTCTCGGCAATTGCCACGCACTGCCATCCGGAAGCGATCGCAGGCGCGGTTGCGATTGCGGTGGCCACGGCTGTTGCCTGGCGGCAGCGCGAAATGCTGGATGGAACAGCGATGCTGGAAGCGGTCCGCAGTTGCACGCCGAAGGGCGCGGTGCGCGACGGAATCGATCGCGCGATGGGAGTACCGCGTACAGCAGCAACAATCGAGGCAGCGCTGACGATCGGCAACGGAGCCAGGGGGACCGCGCAGGACACGGTGCCGTTTGCGCTGTGGTGCGCGGCGCGTTCCCTGCACCGGTACGAAGAGGCGTTATGGGAGACGGTGAACGGCGCAGGCGAAGTGGGTACAAACTGCGCGATCGCGGGCGGGATTGTGGCGATGAGCGCCGGGGTCGAGAGCATCCCGCGGGAATGGCTGGCGCGGCGCGAGCCATTGACACCGCTGCTACATAAAGTTTTGCAGCAGGACTAGGCCACCCATACGGGCTCGGGTTCAAGCGTGATGCCGAAGAGTTCGCGGACCCGCCGCTGAATGGTGTCGCGTAAGGCGGTGACGTCGGCGGCGCTTGCGCCGCCCTGATTGGTGAGCGCAAGGGTGTGGCGGGTGGACACCGCTGCCGCTCCCTGACGGTATCCCTTGACGAAGCCGGCGCGGTCCAGCAGCCATGCAGCGGGCAACTTCACTTCGCCATCGGCAGCGGGGTATCGCGGCACATCCTCCTCCGGCACCTGCACAGCAGCGGCGACGCGCGCGAGCGAAGCACTGGCGATCACGGGATTCTTGAAAAAACTGCCCGCGCTGCGCCTCTCCGGATTATCCGGTGTGACCACCATGCCTTTGCCCAATCGAATGGCGAGTACCGCGTCGCGCACCTGACGCAGTGTGGGTTGTGCACTTCCTTGGGATGCGAAATAGCGCTGGAGATCGGCGTACTTCACGGTTAGCGGAGCATTCTGCTGCAACTCGTAGGTGACGCGAGTGACGATGAATCGATCGCGGTCGGCACCGAGGTTGAAGCGGCTGCGGCGATAGGCGAACCCGCAATCCTCGTTGGCGAGTTCGTGCCAGCGCTGCTCGTTGCGATCGAAGACGCGCACTGTGCGAATGGTGCGGGAAACTTCCTGACCATAGGCGCCGACATTCTGGACCGGTGTTCCGCCGACGGTACCCGGGATGCCGCTCAGGCATTCCACCCCGGCGAGGCCAGCATCGACGGTGCGGGCGACGAAAGCATCCCAGTCTTCGCCCGCCGCAGCGGAGAGCAGAGTTCCGTGCTGCTCAATACCACGCAGCGCGATGTGCAGCACGAGACCGTTGAAGCCCGCATCGGAGATCAGCACATTGCTGCCGCCAGCGAGTACAAAGAGGCGCAAGGAGCGCGCATGTGCAAACGCCACCGCCGCTTCGACATCGGCTTCGTTTCTTGCTTCCGCAAACCATGCGGCGGGGCCGCCGATCTCGAAGGTGGTGAATGCGGCGAGTGGAACGTTGCGCTGGAACTCCATCAGAGGCGAGATTACACCAGCGGGGCAGCCGGCGATTTCACACTTTTGTGTACGAAGCACACGGAGCGAGTCAGCCGGAGGGATGCTCGCTCATTCCGTCCGCAGAGCCTGGATGGGATCGACGCGCGAGGCATTCCAGGCGGGGAGCAGACACGCAAGCGCCGCGACAACAAGTAGCGTGGCGGCCACGCCTAGGTAAACCGGAGCATTAAGCGGATGCGTGTTGACGAGCAGCGATTCCATAAGGTGCGTGATCCCTGCGGCGGCAACCAGCCCAAGCACCAGGCCGGCTAACGCCGGCTTGAGTCCGTCGACCAAAACCAGACGGAGCACTTCGCCCCGGGATGCGCCCAGGGCGATGCGGACTCCAATTTCGGTGGTGCGCTGCGTGACGAGGAATGAGAGCACTCCGAAGAGACCGACGGAAGCGAGCAACAGCGACAGGCCTGCGAAGACAGCGAGCAGGGTGGCCTCAAAGCTGGTCTCCATGGTGGCGCGGCCGATGATCTCATCCATTGTCATGATGTCGGCCACGGG
>DASVAI010000083.1:0-13570 GCA_036376445.1 Acidobacteriaceae bacterium | reverse complement strand
CGCGCGGCCGCTTCCGCACGATTGCGCTCATAGGCCCACCGAACAGCGGCAAGTCCACATTATTTAATCGCCTGACCGGGCTGCGGCAGAAGGTGGCGAACTATCCCGGCGTCACCGTGGAGCAGCGCTCCGGACGGATGACCGGCATTCGCCGCCATGACCTGACGCTGATTGATCTGCCTGGCATTTACAGCCTGACCGGCTACTCGGAAGATGCGCGCGTTGCCATCGACGTGCTGAAGGGCAATATGCCAGGCACGCCGCGACCGGACGCGGTGCTGATTGTGCTGGACGCGCTGAATCTAAGCCGCCAATTGATGCTGGCCGCGCCGATTCTTGCGCTGGGCTTGCCCACGATGGTGCTGCTGAATATGGCAGACCTGATGGAGTCGCGTGGCGGCGCTGTGGATCCGCTGGCACTGGCGCAGGAGTTGGGCCGCCCGGTGGCGCTGATCAGCGCGGCACGCGGCACGGGTATCGATGCGATCGAGAGATTCCTGCAGCAGTATGGTGGCGCGCATCCGGAAGGAGCGAAGACGCTGCCGGTGATTCCGATCGAATTGCCGGTGCTGCAGAACCCCGGGGAGTGCCGCCGCTGGGCCTCGCAGGTGAGCACGCGCACCAAGTACATTCCACCGGCCTCGCCGCTGTGGACGCGCCGGCTGGACTCTGTGCTGCTGCATCGCGTCTGGGGACCGCTGATCTTTCTCGCGGTAGTGGTGACGATCTTCCAGGGCGTGTTCACGATTGGGCAGCCGCTGAGCGACTGGATGGGCGAGGCGTTAACGCGACTGGGCATGCTGGTGACGGGAGCAATTCCGATTCCGTGGCTCCAGGAGCTGGTGCGCGCCGGCATCTGGAACGGCGTGCAGGCGGTGCTGGTCTTTCTGCCACAGATACTGTTGCTGTTTCTTTTTATTGGAATACTGGAGGACTCCGGCTACCTGGCGCGCGCGGCGCTGATTGCCGACCGAGTGATGCGCTCGATCGGGCTGAACGGCAAGGCGTTTATCCCGCTGCTTTCGGCCTATGCCTGCGCGGTGCCGGCGATCATGGCGACGCGCACAATTGAGAACAAGCGCGACCGGCTGGCGACGATCCTGGTGGCGCCGTTCATGACCTGCTCGGCGCGTCTGCCGATCTACACGCTGATCATCGCGGCCTTCGTGCCGAACCGGCCGGTGCTGGGCAGCATCGTGGGGATGCGCGCGTGCGTGATGCTGAGCCTGTATGTATTGGGCTTTTTAGCGGCGCTCCTCACCGCGAAGCTGCTTAAGTCCTCGGTGCTGAAGGCTTCATCGTCGCCGTTTGTGCTGGAGCTGCCGCAGTACCGCTGGCCGACGGTGCGCTCGCTAAGCCTGCGGCTCTATGACCGCAGCATGCTCTTTCTGAAGAAGGCGGGCACGATCATTCTTGCGGTCAGTTTTGTGCTGTGGGTGCTGAGCATTCTGCCCATCCACGGCGGGAACTTCGCTGATCTGACGACGAGCGTGATCGGGCGGGTGGGACACTTCATCGAGCCGGTGCTGCATCCGCTGGGGTTCAACTGGAAGATCGGCATTGGGCTACTGACATCAGTCTTTGCGCGCGAGGTGATCGTTGGCACACTGGGCACGCTGTATGGCGTTGACCCGACCACCCACGCGCTGAGCCTGCAGGCGGCGCTGCGCCAAGATATGTCGGTCGCGGGCGCGATTGCGCTGGTGGTCTTCTTCGCATTTGCCATGCAGTGCACCTCGACATTGGCCGTGGTACGGCGCGAGACGAACAGCCTGCGCTGGCCTGTGATCCAGTTCTGCTATATGGGCACGCTGGCATATATTGCCGCGCTGCTGACGAACCAGGTGCTTTCGCGGCTGCTGTAAAGATGTATTCACAAACCAGCGCTGCTGCTTGGCGATTCCCGGTGAATTATCTTTCGCGGGCTGCGTCTGAATGGCTTACGTGTTTTCAGAAAAGGGCCTAGCATGCTGACGTAGCGACTTCGGATCGAATGCGGAGGCCTTTATGGCAACTTCCCTCCCCGTACAGCACGCTCATCGCTCGAGCGGCCTTTCCATTCTCATTGCAATTCTCCTGATCCTGGCCGGACTGGCGGCGATCTGTCTGCCGTTTCTTGCCGGAGTGGCGGTGAGTATCGCGGTGGGATGGCTGCTGCTGATCGCGGGCATCATCCATCTTGTCTTCGGATGGCATACGCGCTCGGCCGGCGCAGTGATCTGGAAAATTCTCGTCGGGCTGGCGTATCTGTTCGCCGCGTTTTACATCCTGGACCATCCCGGCCGCGGACTGCTGACGCTGACTCTGGTGCTGGCGTTTTACCTGTTCTTCGAGGGTATTTTTGAGGCAGTGATCTACGCGCAGCTTCGCCGGTTTCCGGGCAGCGGGTGGTTTCTCTTCGACGCGATCGTGACCATCATTCTGGGCATCATGATTTTCATGTCGTGGCCGGTAAGCTCGGTGTGGGCCGTGGGGACGCTGATCGGGATCAGCATTCTGTTTAGCGGGATTTCGCGGCTGAGCTATGCGTTGATGGGACGGCGACTGGCGGCAAGCCCCGCAGTTTAGGCCTGCGATCCGGCTGAAACCCCAGTGCGTTCGGCGCGGCGGATACGCGTGTTCTCTGCGACAATAAAGACTGAGACCGAGCAATGATTTCAGTCAACAATGTGAGCATGCGCTATGGCGCGAAGGTCCTGTTTGAGGACGTAACCACCAACTTTATTCCCGGACGCCGGTATGGCCTGACAGGGCCGAATGGCGCGGGCAAATCGACATTCATGAAGATCCTCGCCGGCGAGCTGGACCCGCAGAAGGGCACAGTCGTACGGCCGAAGAAGCTCTCTGTGCTGCAGCAGAACCAGTACGCGTTTGACGCTTATCGCGTGATCGATACGGTGATCATGGGCAATAAGGGCCTATGGGCGGCACTCGAAGAGCGCGAGAAGATTTACTCGAAGCCGGAGATGTCCGATGAGGACGGCATGCGGTTGGGCGAGCTAGAGGGCATCGTGGGCGAAGAGGACGGCTACACGGCGGAGAGCGATGCGGCGATTCTGCTGCAGGGCCTGGATATCCCGGATGAGTTCCACGAGCGCAGGATGAGCGAGCTGCAGGGCGGCCAGAAGGTACGCGTGCTGCTGGCGCAGGCGCTCTTCGGCAAGCCGCAGGCGCTGCTGCTGGACGAGCCGACGAACTATCTCGATCTGGATTCGATCCACTGGCTTCAGGATTTTCTGGAGCACTTCGAAGGCACGCTGATCACGATCTCGCACGATCGGCATTTTTTGAACAGCGTCTGCACGCACACCGCGGATATCGACTACGAGACGATCATCACCTACACCGGTGGTTATGACGACATGGTGGTGGCGAAGACACAGATCCGGTCGCGCCTGGAATCGCAGAACGAGCAGCGGGAAAAGAAAATCGCGCAATTGAATGAGTTCATCGCGCGCTTCTCCGCCGGCACGCGATCGAGCCAGGTGACTTCGCGCAAGAAAGAAGTGGAGCGGCTGCAGACGACCGAGCTGGCGCGGTCGAACATCGCCCGTCCCTTCATCCGTTTCGATATGCTGCGGCCTTCGGGCAAGCACATCTTGGAGTTCGATGGCCTGACGAAGAGCTATGGCGATCAGCCAGTGATCCGCGGCTTCAGCGGGTCGGCGATGCGCGGCGAGAAGATCTGCCTGATCGGACGCAACGGACTGGGCAAGACCACGCTGCTGAAGTCGCTGCTCTCTGCGCTGCCCGACCTGGTCGAGAAAGACTTCAAGCTCGACGCCGGCCAGGTGAAGTGGGGGCACGAGGCGCAGGTGGGGTACTTCCCGCAGGACGTTTCCGGACTGATCGACAAGGGCACGACGGTAGCGGAGTGGCTGCACAGTTTCGATCCGCAGGCGAGCAAGGAAGATGTGCGCGGCATCCTGGGACAAATGCTCTTCCGCGGCGAGGAAGGATTGAAGCCGACGGACGCACTTTCTGGTGGAGAAGCGGCGCGATTGATCTTCTGCCGGCTGATGATGCAGAAGCCGAACATCCTGGCGCTGGACGAACCGACGAACCACCTGGATCTGGAATCGATCAATGCGTTGAACATTGCGCTGCAGCGGTATGAGGGCACGGTGCTGCTGGTGACGCACGATCATGATCTGCTCGATGAGGTGGCGACGCGCATCTGGCACTTTGACGGCTCGGCAATCGAGGATTTCAAAGGCCCCTACGAGGAGTACCTATCGGCCACTACGGCTGTGAGGTGATGCCGGCAGGTCAGGGGATCCATCGCTATCAACATCGCAACGATCTACAGATGGCGCACCGCTCCTATCTGAGTGTGTTCCGCGTTGTAGTGGCGGCGGTTCTGGCCGCCGCTGCCGTTGCGGTTGTGATGTTCACGTATCGATGGCCGCTGATCGGCGACGCTCAGACCTTAGCGAGCGATCCGACGGGAGTGATCGTTCTCAGCAACATGAGGTTTTACCGCACATAAAGCTTCAGCAAGCTTGACGAGTGGCCACGGTTTGCGGAATTTCTGGCGTGCCATTACCGCTTGACGATCACTCGGCAGTTTCCCGACCAGTTGAGCAGCGCCTATCGCATTTATGTGCGGAACGGCGCCTCGCTTTACGCACCCCGGGGGCTCGATCGCTGCGAACTGAGAGCAGGACATGCAGTCGTATCCCTTCGTTGTTGATAATGGATGAGACGAATTCCCACTGATGCCACCGCTTCTCAATGCACAGAACGTCACCAAGGCCTTCGGGGCGCGGCCGCTGTTCCGTGAGCTCTCGTTCACGGTGGAAGAGGGCGCGCGCATCGGGCTGATCGGCCCCAATGGCGCGGGCAAGTCGACGCTGTTGAAGATTCTCGCCGGCGAGGTCGCACCGGATTCGGGCGAATTGTCGCTCCGCAAACGTGCTCGCGTAAGTTACGTGGCGCAGATTTCAGGATTCGCGGCGGGAGAAACGGTCTGGTCGGTCATGGAGGACGCGGTTCGCGCCGCGCGGCTTCCTCATGACGAATGGGATCGCGCTCTGCGCGAGACGCTGGGGCGCGCAGGTTTCACCGACTTCACTCTCAACGCCCCTTCCCTTTCCGGCGGATGGCGCAAGCGGCTGGCGATTGCCCGCGCGCTCGCGGTATCGCCAGACGTGCTGCTGCTGGATGAGCCTACGAATCATCTGGACCTGGAAGGAATCGAGTGGCTGGAAGGCGTGCTCAAGGGTGCGCCGTTTGCTTCGGTAACGATCAGCCACGACCGCTACTTTCTGGAATCGGTGGCGCTGGAGATTGCCGAGATCAATCCCGCGTATCCGGATGGCATTCTGCGCACGCGCGGGAATTACAGCCGCTTCCTTGAAGACAAGGAGGCGTTTCTGGAGGCGCAACAGCGAAGGCAGGAGGCGCTGGAGAATCGTGTGCGCACGGAGATTGAGTGGCTTCGCCGGGGACCGAAGGCGCGCGCCACCAAGGCGAAGGCGCGCATCGACAAGGCGCACGCGCTGATCGGGGAGCTGGCCGAGGTGAGCGCGCGCAACCGCACGAGCACGGCGAATATCGAATTCAGTGAAAGCGGGCGCGAGAGCAAGAGGCTGGTCACGCTGGACCGTGTCGGCTATGACATCGCGGGGCGTACACTGTTTCGCGATCTCACCTTCCCGCTCACGGCGGGCACTCGCGTTGGCCTGGTGGGGCCCAACGGCAGCGGCAAGACGACGCTGTTGCGTCTGCTGCGCGGCGAAACAGAACCGACCTCCGGATCGATCGAGCGCGCGAACGCGCTGCGCATTGTCTACTTCGACCAGAACCGGCAGCTCGATCCCGCGCTGACGCTGCGGCGCGCATTGGCGCCGGACAGCGATTCGGTGGTGTACCAGGACCGCGTGATTCACGTGGCATCGTGGGCTTCGCGGTTTCTGTTTACGGGCGAGCAGCTCAATCAGCCGGTGACAAATCTTTCCGGCGGCGAGCGGGCGCGGGTACTGATTGCCAGGCTGATGCTGGAACCAGCGGACCTGCTGCTGCTGGACGAGCCGACGAACGATCTGGACATTCCGACGCTCGAGGTACTGGAAGAAAGCCTTCTCGAGTTTCGCGGCGCTCTTGTGCTGGTGACACACGATCGCTACCTGCTGGATCGCGTGTCAACGGTGGTTCTCGGGCTCGATGGCACAGGGCGTGCGGGGCAGTTTGCCGATTATCTGCAGTGGGAGGCGTGGCGTGACGCAGAGCGGGATGTAGCCGGAGCTGAGCGGGAGGTTTCGGCGGCGCCGCCTGTGCGTGCAACGCCCGCAACGCGCAGGAAGCTCTCCTACCTGGATGCCCGCGATTACGAGACGATCGAGGCCCGCATTCTGGAGGCCGACGCGAGATTGGACGAGGCGAAAGTCGCGGCGGAGGACCCCGCGATTGCGACTGACGCGGCGCGGCTGCAGGCGGCCCTGGATGAAGTCGCGGACGCGCAGGCCGCGGCGGATACGCTCTACGCGCGGTGGGCGGAACTGGAAGCGCGCCTGGGCTGATGCCCGGCGCTGCATCTTCCCTCGAAAGTTGTAATGGGTAATACCGAAGACGCGCAGCGAAGTCGACCGGGCCGCGCTATGCTCGACGGGAGTCCCATGCCTCGCGCGCCATTTCCACGCACCCCGCTGGCCCTGCTCCCGATCATTGGAGCTCTGCTCGCGGCTCTTGCCGGGCATAAGGACTGGCCCATCCTGCTGAGTCTGATTTCCTTGGCCGTCGTCGCTTCCGGTTCGGCGGTCATCTATTGGTCCGCTCCGCTGACGAAACGCGAAGCGCATCCTGCCGTGGAAGCAGTCGCTGCGCCGGTTGTCGCGCGGGAGGAAACGTTGGTTGAAGCGATTACGGCCGAGGGACCGGTATCTGACCTAGTGTCTGACCCGGTGTCTGGGCCTTTGCCAGAGTCGGAGCCCGTGCCCGAACCTGAGCAGCCTTTGGCGGAACCCGGCAGCAGCGGCACACGGGCGGAAGCGCTGATGACTGGCCACTGGCGCGAGACGGACCTGCTGACCGGCCTGTTGAACTCGGGGACCTTCCTTGTGCGGCTCACCGAAACGCTGACTCAATGCAGAACGGCGAACCAGACAGCGATCCTGGTCGTGTGCGACATCGATGCATTCGGGGAGATCAATCGCACCGTCGGGCTGGTGGAGGCGAACTGCCTGTTGCGCCAGACGGCCGATTGCTTCCGGCTGACGGTGCGCGAAGGCGATCTGCTCTCGCGACTGGACGGCGATGAGTTTGGTCTCTTCTTTCCCGGACTGCCACCGGAGATAGCTGAGACGCGGGTGCGTGATCTGCGTGCGGCGGTGCTCGAAGCAGGGTTGCTGGTATTGCCCGAGAACAGCGCGCCGGTGACGGCGTGTATGGGCATCAGTTGCTTCCCTGCCGATGGTGACAGCGTGGACGCGCTTCTCGCAGCGGCGGAGGCTTCGCTGGCCAGGGCGAAGCGGGAGCGGCAGGAGAGCGCCGGCCGCCCCGTGCCTGCCGCGGTCGTCGTTACGCGGCACGAGAATGCTCACTCCCCACGGCTGCTGCCCGATACTCTCGCCTAGCTTCAGCCGGTGTTGCGCAGTCCGGCGGAGATGCCGTTGATGGTGGCGCCGAGCGCGCGATTGAGCGCGTCGGAGGTATCTCCACTGCGCTTGCGCCGCAGCAGCTCTACCTGAATCAGGCTCATGGGATCAACGTAAGGATTGCGCAGCCGGATGGAGCGCGCGAGCACCGGATTCGAATCGAGCAGCGCGTTCTGTTTCGTCACCAGCAATACTGACTGCTCGGTGCGCTCGAACTCTTGCCTGAGCTTTCCATAGACGCGCTCGCGCAGGGCCTTATCGCTCACCAGCTCGCTGTACAGCTTTGCGATGCCGAAGTCGGACTTGGCAAGCGCCATCTCGACATTCCGCACCAGGTCGATGAACAGCGGGAAGCCACTCATCATGGCGCGCAGCAGCGGCAGGTCACGCTCCGCGAAGCGCGTGAGCGCATGGCCCACCCCGAACCATGCGGGCAATTGATGACGGCTCTGCGTCCAGCCGAAGACCCAGGGGATGGCACGAAGGTCCGCGAGACTCTTCTTGCCGCTGCGCCGGGAAGGCCGCGAGCCGATGCGGACATTCTCGAGCTCAGCGACGGGCGTTGCCTGCTCGAAGTAGTCGAGCACATCGGGATCATCGACAACGTGTTCGCGGTAGAACGCGAAACTCTCTTCCGAGAGGGTGTTCATGGCGGCTTCCCAGGAGGGCTCCATGCGACCGCTGAGCGACCCGCCGGGCAGGCGGTCGTTGGGACGGGCCAGCGCATCGAGCGAGGCGGCGAGCATCAGCTCCAGATTGCGCTCGCCCAGCACGACGTCGCCGTACTTGAAGCTGAGCACTTCGCCCTGCTCGGTGATACGTAACTGTCCTTCGAATGAATCGAAGGGTTGGGCGTAGATGGAGCGATGCGTGGGGCCGCCGCCGCGACCGACGGTGCCGCCGCGGCCGTGAAAGAGCCGCAGATGCGAGCCGCATTCCCGGGCGACCTGATGCAGAGCTCGATGCGCGCGATAGATCTCCCAGGTGCTGGTGAGCATGCCGCCGTCTTTGTTCGAGTCGGAGTAGCCAAGCATCAGCTCCTGCGTGTTGTTCCAGGAGGCCAGTAGCTTGCGGTACTCCGGCGCGCTCCACAGCGCGCGGCATATCTCCGGCGCGCGCTGCAGATCCTCGATGGACTCAAAGAGAGGCACCGGCATGAGTCCGTGGAGTCCGTTGCCGCCTTCCACCTGCACCCCGGCGATGCGCGCGAGACCGACCACGCGCAGGACGTCTTCGACGGAGGCTGCGCCGCTGATCACGTACTGGCGGATAGACTCGCGGTGCGGCCCCTGCTGCAGGCGCGCGATGGTGCGCATCGTATCGAGCACATCTTCGCTTTCGGCGTGCAACGGCTCCGCCGCGCGTCCCTCAGCCGCAGCACAACCGGACGCAGCGCTCACTTCGCGCACGGCACGCTCGTGACGCCGCGCATGCTGGCGCACGTCGAGCGTGTGCAGGTGCAACCCGAAGGTTCGCAATTGCAGCAGCAGCGGGTCCAACAGCTCGGCGGCGATGCGCTCACCACGGTTCTCGGCCAGACTGGCGCGCACCAGCAGGAGGTCATCGCGAAACTCCTCGGCGCTCTGATAGGGTTCGAGATCGCCGCCGGCATCCTCTCCGCGCAGGCGTTGCTGCACAAACAGCAGGAAGCGGCGGTACTGCTCGAGCGCATGGCGCTCCTTGCTTTCCGGCGCTGCATGCGCGGAGCGGGCGTGATAGGCACCGAGACGTTTACGCAGCGCGGAGCTGATGTCCACCTGGTGCACGGAGCTGGTGAGCAGATCGAACAGGGACTGCACCTGCTCGCGGTAGTAGGAAAGGATGTGGTCGCGGGCGCTGGTGATCGCCTCGATTGTCACTTCAGGTGTGACGAATGGATTGCCGTCGCGATCGCCGCCGATCCAGGATCCAAAGGTGAGCATCAGTGGCATGTCGGCGGGGCTCAGTCTCCGGCCGTACTCCGCCTCGAATGCCGATGCGAGCTCCGCGTAAAGTGCGGGGACGGTGGCGAAGATGGAGGCGTGATAGTAATCGAGGCCCATCTTGACTTCGTCGCTGACCGAGGGCCGGCGCGCCCGCACTTCATCGGTCTGCCACAACGCAGTGATCTCAGCGGCAACGGCGGACTGCAGGCGGTCGAGTTCGCTGTCGGGCAGCGGGATGCGGTCCAGATCTTCGAGCAGCGCGCTCAACCGGCGGCGCTTGTAAAGCACAGAGCGGCGTGCGACCTCGGTGGGGTGGGCGGTGAAGACCGGCGTGATGTGCAGGCGTTCCATGAAGGCGAAGGCCGCGTCTGCATCGATGCCGGCCTGGCGCATGGCGCGGAGCGTGCCGCGAAACGATCCGCGCTGGACTGAACTCTCGCTGCCGCGGGCGCTACTCTGTGAACCGTTCGACTGCTCTTCGGCACGCATCTGCATGGAAATGCGGCGACGCTTGCGATGATTCGTCTCCGCCAGGTTAATCAGCTCGAAGTAGTAGGCGAAGGCGCGGGTGAGCTGGTAGCCGTCCGGCAGGTCGAGCTCGGCGATCTTCGTTACCTGCTGGCTCAGCAGGCGCGCGGCTCGGTCCGTATCGCCAGCGGCTGCGGCTTCGCGACGTTCGATCGAGAGCTGGCGAAGGTCCTCTTCGAGGTGAAACAGACGCTCGCCTGCCTGTTCCTTGATCACTTCGCCCAGCAGCATGCCGAGCGAGCGGACATCGCGACGCAGCGGCGCTTCCTTCAGATCGCCGGCGCGCGCTTCGAGCTCCTCCAGGCGCGACGGCCAGCTCTCCGGCTTCCATAGCAGAGGGGTCATCGTATTTCCAGTATGCGGCATGCGAGCGGCGAGACTCGGAAGCAGGTTCCTTCACTCCGCCTGTCGCGCTGGCGCGTGACAGCTGGAAATGACAAAAAACGAAATCAAATGGAGTTTCGGGAAAGTCATCCGAGGCTTCCTCAGCGCGGAGTCGCAGGCTAGGAAATTTCTCAGAGAATCAGGGGTGCTAATGACAGTGAATCAGCTTATATTGAACTATGGCGACCCACCGGCACCCTGCGACTGCCACTTCTGCGACCCCGTGTCCTGAAAAGTTGACTCAAAGCGCTGACGCGCGCCCTGAGATCTCCACTCCGCGGCCCTCCCTGCTCGACTCCCGATTTCACCATGATTCCTGTGGCGTAGGCTTTGTCGCGCGCATTTCGAATGAGCCGTCGCACCAGGTGCTGGCGCACGCGCTCACTGCGCTGGGCCGGCTTGCGCATCGCGGCGCGGTGGCCGCGGACGGCAAGAGCAGCGATGGCGTCGGCATCATGACGCAGATTCCGCGAAGCCTGTTGCTGCGCGCTGCGGGCCTCTCGCTAAAGAACGATCGCGCGCTCGCCGTAGGCATGTGCTTCTTCCCTGCCGATCTCGATGCAGCCCCGGCGCAGAAGGCATTCGAGGAGGCGCTCAAGGCCCAGCGCTGTCGACTGATAGCCTGGCGTGAGGTCCCCACGCGCCCTGAGCATCTCGGCCAGCAGGCGCTGGCATCCGCGCCGCGCATCCTGCAGGCGCTCATCTCCGCCCACCCGGCGGAGCTCGACCGCCGCCTCTTTCTGGCGCGCAAAGCATTCGAGCGGAAGAAGACCGCGGTCCACATCTGCTCGCTCTCCGACTCGACGATTGTGTACAAGGCGCTATGCGCCGGCCGCGTGCTCGCGGATTATTATCCGGATCTCGCCAATCCGAACTACGAGACTGCCTTCGCCATCTTCCATCAGCGCTACGCCACCAACTCCGAACCGGCGTGGAGCCGCGCGCAACCGCTGCGGATGCTGGCGCATAACGGCGAGATCAACACGGTGTGGGGCAATCGCGCGCGCATGGATGCCCGCGCTTCAACCATTCCGGCGGAGTATTACCCGCTCTATACGCCTGAAGGATCGGACTCGACGAGTCTCGATGAAGCGGTAGAGCTGCTGGCGCGCAATGGCCGCAGCGTGAGCCAGTCGGTCCGGATGCTGGTGCCGCCGGCGAAACTCGAGAAGGTCTCCGAGTTTATGCACTACCACGCCGACTGCGTGGAGCCGTGGGACGGCCCGGCCGCGCTGACCTTTGCCGATGGGCACCTGATCGGCGCTGCGCTGGACCGCAACGGTCTACGTCCGTGCCGCTACTTCATCACACGCGATGGGCTGGTGGTCGCCGGATCGGAGGCGGGTCTGGTCGATCTCGATCCTGAGTCGGTGCTGGAAAGCGGCCGGCTTGGTCCCGGCGAAATGCTGGTGGTCGATCTGAAGAGCTATGAGGTGCTGAACACCCGCGAGATTCTCGCGCGCTTTGACCGCGAGGTGGAATACGAGACGCTCGTCTCCGATCTCGCGCTGACCGACGCGCCGGATTGGAAGAGCGGTCTTGCGCCGGAGCGCATGCTGGAATTGCACCGCCTCTTCGGCTACACCCGCGAAGACGTGCGCATGGTGCTGCAGCCGATGGCAGTGGAGGGCAAGGACGCTGTCTGGTCCATGGGCGACGATACGCCTATTGCCGCGCTGGCCCGCTCGCCAAGGCCGGTCTACAACTATCTGCGCCAGCGTTTTGCGCAGGTGACAAATCCGCCGATCGACGCGCTACGCGAAGCGTGCGTCGTGCAGTTACATACCCGCCTGGGACCGTGGCCGCACCTGCTCGATCCCCATGCGCGCATTCCTGGTCTTTCACTTTCATCGCCGTTCTTGTCCCTCGGCCAGGTAGAGGCGTTGCGCGAGCGCAGCCACCCCCTTGCTACCGATCTGCCGACGGCCGTGCTCGAGTGTGTCTTCTCGACCAGCGAGACGCTCTCTGCAGCCATCGACCGCCTGTGCGCGGAGGCCATCGCGCTAGTAAGTGGCGGCGCGCAACTGCTGCTGCTGACCGATATGCCGGCTGGGCCGGAGAAACTTCCGGTGCCGATGGCGCTGGCGACCGGCGCGGTACACCATGCGCTGATTGATGCGGGCATCCGCACGCGTGTCGGCCTTGCCGTGGAGGCGGGCGACTGCCGCGACCTGCATCACGCGGCGGTGCTGCTGGGCGTGGGCGCGGGCGCTGTGTGCCCGTGGCTTGCACTGCAGACCGCTGCGGCCGCCAATCCGGAAAAAGGCGAGCGGAACATGCTCAAGACCTTCGACGCGGGTCTGGCAAAGATCATGTCGAAGATGGGCATTTCGGTGGTGGACAGCTATCGCGGCGCGCACCTCTTCGACTGCATCGGGCTGAATGACGATGTGATTCACCGTTGCCTCCGCAGTTCGCCGGCTCCGCTGGGCGGCATCGGCTTCACAGAGATTGAAGCGCAGGTCCGCCGCGCATGGCAGGACACGTACCACCCCGAGCCGCCGGCAGCCGGCGCGCCCGCGGGAACTGACCTGCCCGACTACGGCTGGGTGCGCTTCCGCAAGGCGGACACTGCCGAGCCGCATGCGTGGCAGCCGCAGCGCGTCAAGGTAGTGCAGAGCAATGTGGGCTCCGTTCGCGGAACAGCTGTTGCTGCCGAAGCGCAGGCACTGAGCGTCATCACCGCAGCCTCCGAAGCAGCCCCGCAGATGCTTCGCGACATGCTCAACATTCGCGCGGCCGGCCCTGCCATTACCGAGGATGCGGTCGAGCCGACCTCCGAGATCACGCATCGCTTCATCGCGTCCGCCATGTCGCTGGGGTCGTTGAGCCCGGAGGCGCACGGCACCATCACGGAGGCGATGAACATCCTCGGCGCTCGCTCGAACACCGGCGAGGGCGGCGAAGATCCCGTCGTCTGGGAGCCTGATCCGCTGACCGGCGGACGCGGCCTGCGCAACAACAAGATCAAGCAGCTCGCCTCCGGACGCTTCGGTGTGACAGCGGAGTATCTGGCCAATGCGGAGGAGATAGAGATCAAGATCGCGCAGGGCTCGAAGCCCGGAGAAGGCGGACAGCTTCCGGCGCACAAGGTCACCGAGCTGATCGCGCGCCTGCGCCATGCGCAACCCGGCGTCA